>JANJUA010000300.1 GCA_024710825.1 Solirubrobacteraceae bacterium | reverse complement strand
TACGTGGGCCCGGCCACCCGGCGGCTGGCGATCGTCCCCTTCGCGGGCACGTGGGAGGTGCGCTTCGACGACGGGCGGCCGTTTCACCCGCTGGACCTCGAGCGGGGGCGCTGTGACGCGGTCCACCACTGCGGGCCCGACCTATACGAGGGCGAGTACGTCGTCCTCGGCGACGGTGCCCTGGACGTCACCTGGCGGGTGACCGGCCCGGCCAAGGACCAGGAGATCGTCAGCCGCTACCGGCGTCGCTGAGCGTCCGTGGACGCCTGAGGCCCGGGCCGCGGGGCGAAGTGTCACGGCAATGTGCCAAGTGTGCGGAGCATCGGCTGCGCACCCCGGGGTACGGCCGCCGGCCATGCGAACATGCGTTCGACCCATGGACTACGTAGAGCTCCACGCCCACTCCGCCTACTCCTTTCTCGACGGCGCCTCGATGCCCGACGAGCTCGTCCCCACGGCGGTCGAGCTGGGCCATCGCGCGCTGGCGCTCACCGACCACAACTCGCTGTCCGGCGCGATGGAGCACGCCAAGGCCGCCGAGGCGCACGGGCTGCGGGCGATCCACGGCGCGGAGATCGACCTCGACGACGAACGCCACCTCACGCTGCTGGTACGCGACCAACGCGGGTGGCGCAACCTCTGCCGGCTGCTGACGCACGCCCATGCCCACACGCGCGTGCCGGGGCGCCCGGGCTGGATCGGCGATCCGGCGGTGTCGCTCGAGCAGGTCGCCGAGCACGCCGAGGGGCTCGTCTGCCTGAGCGGCTGCGCGCGTCGCGGCGTTCGCGACGAGCCGACGATGCGCCGGCTGCTCGACGTCTTCGGGCCCGACGCCTTCCGGGTGGAGCTTCAGCGTCCGTTCGCCCGCCACGACCGTGCGCTGAACCGCGGGCTGTCCTCGCTCGCGCGGCGGCTCGGCGTGCCGTGCGTGGCGACCGGCAACGTCCACGCCCACACGCGCGCCCGCGCGCGGCTCCAGGACGCGTTCGTCGCGATCCGCGAGCACACGACGCTCGACGCATCCGAGCCGCAGCGGCGCGGCAACCACGCCCACGTCCTCGCGACGCCGGCGTCGATGGCGGCGCGCTTCGCCGACCACCCGGAGGCCGTCGCGGAGACCGTCCGCCTGGCGGAGACGCTTGCCTTCGACCTGACGCAGGATCTCGGCTACCGCTACCCGGGCTCTGAGGACCCCACGGCGGATCGCCGGCTCGCCGAGCTGTGCGCGGCCCGTCGCGACGAGCGCTACCCGCCCGGCCATCCGCTGCGCGCCGATGCGTACGCCCGCGTCGAGGAGGAGCTGCGGGTCATCCGGGCGCTGGGCCTGTCCGGGTTCTTCCTGCTGCACTTCGAGCTGCTGGAGCTGGCGCGCGAGGTGGCGGTCGAGGTGCGCGGTGCAGCGGTGGCGCGGTCGCTGCTGCCGCCGGGACGGGGGCGCGGGTCGAGCGTCTCGTCGATCGTCTGCTACCTCACCGGCCTGTCGCACGTCGACCCGCTGGAGAACGCGCTGTCGCTGGGGCGGTTCCTCAACGAGGAGCTGACGGCGCTGCCGGACATCGACCTCGACTTCCCGCGTGACGTGCGCGAGGTCCTGATTCCGCGCGTGCACGAGCGTTACGGGCGCGAGAGCTCGGCGCTCGTCGCCGCCTTCCCGACGTTCAAGGCGCGCTCCGCGATCCGCGAGCTGGGCAAGGCGCTGGGGCTGCCACCGGGAGAGGTCGAGCGCGTCGCACGGGGGTCGGAGGGCTGGGGAGCGGCGAACGTCGACCGCGACATCGCCGTCGCGCTCGGCAAGGGACGCGAGCAGCAAGGCCGCTGGCGCTGGCTGGCCGAGCTGTCGGCCGAGGCGAGCGGGCTGCCGCGGCACCTGTCGCAGCACTCCGGCGGGATGATCGTCTCGACGCGTCCGCTGATCGACTGCTGTCCCGTGCTGCCCGCGGCGATGGAGGGACGGCAGATGGTGCAGTGGGACAAGGATTCCTGCTCGGACGCCGGCTTCTTGAAGATCGACCTGCTGGGGCTCGGGATGCTCTCGGCGGTGGAGCGCTGCGTGGAGCTGATCGCTCGGCGGCGCGACGAGACGATCGATCTGTCGCGGATCCCCTTCGACGACCAGCCGACCTATGAGGCGATCCAGAACGCCGAGACGACCGGCGTCTTCCAGATCGAGAGCAGGGCGCAGATGGGATCGCTGCGCCGTACGAGGCCGGAGAGCCTCGACGACATCACGATCCAGGTGGCGATCGTGCGGCCGGGACCGATCGTGGGAGGCGCCGTCAACCCGTACATACAGCGCAAGCAGCGGCTGCGCGAAGACCCGGGCTTCGAGATCCCGTTCGATCATCCGTCGCTCGAGCCGGCGCTGCGCGACACGCTCGGCACGATCATCTTCCAGGACCAGGTGCTCGAGGTCGCGCAGGCGTTCGCCGGCTTCTCGGTGGGCGAGGCGGAGAGCCTGCGGCGCGCGATGAGCCGCCGCCGCTCGTCCGCGGCGATCGATGCGCACCACACGCGCTTCGGGGAGGGCGCGATGGCGCTTCACGCGGACGTCGACGAGGCGCTCGCCGAGCGCGTGTGGACGATGGTGGTGGGGTTCTCGGGCTTCGGCTTCCCGAAGGCGCACAGCGCGGCGTTCGGGCTGCTCGCCTACCAGTCGACGTGGCTGCGCGTCCACTACGGGCCCGAGTTCCTCTGTGCTCTCCTCGACGAGCAGCCGATGGGCTTCTACCCGCCGGACGCACTGGTGCATGAGGCACAGCGGCGGGGGATCGAGATCCTCGCCCCGGACGTCAACGCAAGCGCCGCGACGTGCACGGTCACGCCGGGGGGCGCGGTGCGAGTCGGTCTCGGCTACGTGCTGGGCGTCCGCGGCGACGAGGTCGCGGCGCTGGTGGAGGAGCGTGAGCGGGGCGGTCCGTTCCGGTCGATCGAGGAGCTCGCCTCGCGGGCGGGCGCAGGACGGCCGGCGCTGGAGCAGCTCGCGTGGTCGGGGGCGTGCGACCGGCTCGTGGAGGACCGGCACGACGGCGGGCGCTCGAACGTGGCGCGACGGACCGCGTTGTGGCAGCTCGGCATCGCCGCGCCGCCGGTGCGGGTGGGGAAGGACGGGACGCAGCTCGCCCTGGCCCTCGACCTGCCGGCGGCCCCCTCGCTGGCTGCGCTCGCCGACTGGGATGCGCTCGTCGCCGACTACGCGACGACCGGCATGGCGATCGCGCATCACCCGTTCGAGCTGCTGCGGACGCACCTTGAGCGCGACGGCATGGTCTCGAGCGCGGACCTGGCGAGCCTGGGTCACGGGGCGCAGGTGCAGATGGGCGGCCTCGTGATGGCGCGCCAGCGCCCGGCGACCGCCAACGGGGTGCTGTTCCTGCTGATCGAGGACGAGCACGGCACGGTGAACCTCGTGGTGCCGCCGCCGGTCTACGAGCGCGATCGCCTCGCCGTGCGGACGGAGCCGCTCGTGGTGGTGGATGCGACGTTGGAGCGCTACGCCTCCGCGGGGGGCGCGATCAACCTCGTGGTCCGGCGGTTGCGGCCGCTCGAGGTTCCGGACGGACGGCAGGCCCAGGTCCACCAGCTGATGGTGCCGGGCGCCCGGCCGCAGCAGGCGCCCACGGAGGTGGAGGAGCCGCTGGTGGCGGCGGGCGCCGGGTCGTTCCGGGCGGTCGCTCCGCCGGTGCAGAGCTTCGCGCAGGGCCGACGCCGGTAGGTCGGGAGCCGGGGAGGCAACAAGATCCGACGCTGCCGTATAGATTGGTCGCGATGGCTGTTTGGGTAATCATTGCTTTCTGGGTCGTCGTCGGTCTGGGAGTGCTGGTCTTCGCGATGGCGTCGACCCGCCGCCGGTCCGAGGAGCGACGGTCGCGTGTCGCCGATCGTGCGACCACGCTCGGCTTCACGGTCTTCTTCCTCGGCCTCGGCGTCCTGGTGCCGACCGCGATCATGTTCGGCAACTCCGACGCCGAGGAGAAGGCGCCCGGCGGTATCGAGCTGACCGCCGAGCAGACGAACGGCCGCCAGCTCTTCAACGAGCGCTGCTCCACGTGCCACACCTTGGCCGCGTCCAACGCCGTCGGCATGGTCGGTCCCGATCTCGACAAGCTCCGCCCGCCGGCGGAGCTCACGGTCAACGCGATCGAGGACGGCCGCGCGCGCGGCCAGGGTCAGATGCCCGCGGGGCTCCTCAGCGGGCAGGACGCGGAGGCAGTCGCGTCCTACGTCGCCGCCGTCGCCGGCCAGTAGCACCGGTGCGGGCCAAGAACCCGCAGTTTCCGTAACTTCCCTGCTCTTGCAGGGATTTCACGCTTCGCTACGATGGCGGAAGTTCCGCTGAGTCGTCGCCGGCCGAGCCGGACCGATGAGCGGGGGACCCGAAGCCGTCCGGGGCGAGTCGCACTATGTGCGTAGCGCAGCTTCTCGTGCGCGAGCCCGTCAGCTAACCCCGTAAGCCGTCGAGAGAGAAGCGAATGTCCCAAGCAGCGCCAGCAGGAGATCGCCGCCCTCGCCGCCGAGAGGTCGAGACGTGGGCCGACGATCTCGACATCCTGGGAGGGCTCGGGGAGGACAAGAGCGCCGACTGGACCGTTCTCACGCTCGAGCGCGAGCAGCCCTCCGAGGGCGAGGTTGCGGAGGTGGCGGGCCGGTGGGGACCGAGCGGGCGGTCGGCCTCCTCCGGACAGCCGCATCCGTCCGGGCCGGAGGTGGCCGGGCAGGGCGGCGGCCAAGCCGCTGCCCGCCACACGCCGAAGGCCGCCGCCGAGCGCCGCATCCTGCGTGGCGCGCAGGCGGCCGCCGAGGGGCGCGTCGTACGCGACGCACACGCCGCCGACGAGAGGCGCGTGCTGCGTGGGGCGCGGGCCGCCGCCGAGGGGCGCATGCTGCACGAGACGCCCGGCGACGCCGGGTGGGTCGCCTCCCACGGGCCGCAGGATCCGTCCGTCGACGGCCTCCCGGCCGTGTTCGACGCGGCCGAAGGAGCCGCCGCGGCGGAAGGAGCCGCGCTCGATGCTGACGGGTCCGCCCGTCGGGAGTCCGGCGGTCGTCGTACCGTGGTCATCCGCGGTCAGGCCGCCCCGCCACGCGCCGTCGTCCCGTCGTCGGAGCGTCGCCGCCCCGCGCCGCGCACCCGCGATCGCCTGGGCAGCAACCCGGATCGGATCGCCATGTGGGCGGTCGGCCTCGGCGTGCTGCTCATCGTCATCGCGGCGATCACCGCCGGCGGCTGACCGGGCAGGCCCGCCGGGGCGATTGGGACCCGCCGGGGCCTCGGCCTGACTCGACCGATCCGGCGCCCGGGCCGGCCGCGACGTCGGCGCTGCCGCAGGCGCGGCGTGGCCGAGCACGACGGTGCGTTGGCGAGGTCTCGGGCGCGGCGTGGCCGAGCGCGACGATGCGTTGGCGAGGTCTCGGGCTTCGACGACGTCCGCCCGGCGGGACCGTCGGTGGCGGCGACCGCCGCACCCGGACCGTAGGCTCCCATCGCGGGCGGGTGGCCTTGCGCACGTCCACGCGTGCGCCTACACTTACGAACCGTAAGTTGGTTATCACGCGTCGGCCCCGAAGGACACGCCATGACGAAGACCTCGATGAGCCGCTTCCCGATCCACGACGACCTCACCGCGCCCGACGGCTCGGTGCCGGTCCTTCGCGGGGCGCTCACGACGGCGGGCCAGCTGCCGAACTTCCTGGGCGTCATCGCTGGCGCGCCGGCGGCGCTGCGCGGGTACGCGCGCTTCCGGGCCGAGCTGCGCCGGGGCAGCCTGGGCGTGGCCACCCTCGAGCGGATCGCGCTCGCGGTCGCCGAGCTCTACGGCTCCCGGCCCGGGCTCGCGCTGCACACGCGTACGGCTCGCGGCGCGGGCCTCGGCATCGACGACATCGCGCTGGCTCGCGAGTGGGACGCCCGCGACCCCCGCGACGCGGCGCTGATGCGCTACCTGCACGCGGTCGCAGACGCCGGGGCTTCGACGCCGATGCACCTGCACGAAGAGGCGCTCGAGGCAGGATGGTCGCACGAGCAGCTACTCGACGCGATCGCCTACCTGGCGCTCGAGTCGTTCACCGCCATGGTCAACGTCGCCGGGGATGTGCCCGTCGACGGGTCCTTCGAGGAGACCCGGCAGCTCCGAGCGGCGTAGCCTGCTCGACGTGATGGGGGAGGGACGAGGGCATCGAGCCGAGGCGGCCGCGAGCAGCGGCGGCGGTCTCAGCGCCGCC
>JANJUA010000044.1 GCA_024710825.1 Solirubrobacteraceae bacterium | reverse complement strand
GGACCGGCCCGACGAGGCCGACGCCGCCCGGGCGCGCGCCGACGCCGCGGCGCCCGACGGCGCGGCGGTCGAGGTGCTCCAGGGCGGGGCCGCGGATGCGCTCGTGCGGCGCTCAGCGGAGCTGGACCTGCTCGTGCTGGGCTCGCGCGGCCTGGGGCCGGTGCGGCGGCTGCTGCTGGGCAGCACGTCGGAGCGGGCGGTGCGCGAGGCCGGCTGCGCGGTGCTCGTGGTTCCGCGCGGCGCCGGCTGACCTCGGGTCGTGTCCGCCGGCCTTCTCGTCGATGATGGGTCCATGGACGCCTTCCTCGACGACCCCGGCCAGCGCGCCGGCTTCCTCCTACTCGCCGGGTTCCTCCTCTCCTTCCTGTTCATCCGCTTCTCCACGCGCATGATGCGCAACCCGAAGTACCCCTGGTGGCCGGGGAGCATCCAGACCAGCGGCGTCCACGTGCATCACCTCGTCTTCGGCATCGCGCTGATGATCGCCACCGGCTTCGTCGGCTTCGCGGTCCAGCCCGAGGGCGTCTGGATGGCCATCCTGGCGACGCTGTTCGGCATCGGCGTCGGCCTGACGGTCGACGAGTTCGCGCTCTGGCTGTATCTCGAGGACGTCTACTGGACCGACGAGGGCCGCTCCTCGGTCGACGTGTTCGTCGTCTGCGCGCTCGTCGGCGGGCTCGTCGTGCTCGGGGTCGGAGCGCCGTTCGAGACCGAGGGCGGGACGATCGCCGTGCTGCTGCTCGGCGCGCAGCGGCTGGCCTGGTTCGCGCTCGTGCTGGCCAAGGGCAAGGCGCGGCTCGCGGTGATCGGGTTCTTCGTCCCGTTCGTCTTCGACTTCGCCGGGATCCGCCTGGCCCGCCCGAACTCGTGGTGGGCGCGGCGCTTCTACAAGCCGGGGTCGAAGAAGCTCGCCAGGGCCGAGGTACGCGCGGCGCGCTGGGACGCCAGGCGGATCAAGTGGCTGGACCGGATCGGCGGAGCGCCCCATCTGGAGCGCCCGTCGAAGTGAGAGAGGTGCCCCGTGGGACCGGCGACGCCGATCCCACGGGGCGGAGGAGAGTCGGGGAGGTTCCTACCCCACTATCCGGCGAATCATGCGTCGCCGGCTGCGATCACTCAAACTCGCGCAGGTAGCGCTCGAATGTGCGCATGTGGCCCTCTTCGTCGCGCAGGATCTCGATGACCATGTCCTGCGTGGCCCAGTCGACGCCGTCGCAGGCCTCGATGATGCGCATGTAGTGCTCGATGGCGCCGGCCTCGGCCTCGATCACGCCGCGGATGACGGTGACGACGTCGGTCGCATCGGCGGGCGGCTGGAGCGAGCTCTGCGCGGCCGTGAAGTCCATCGAGCCGGGGGGCGTGCCGTAGAGCTCCTTGATCCGCTCGGCGAAGGCGCGGGCGTGTCCGAGCTCCTCGGTGACGTCCTCCGCGAGGGCCTCGGCCACCTCCTCGGCGCGGATGCCGTCGAGGTTGGCGGAGTTGGCGAGGTAGCTCATCACCGTCTCCATCTCCATCCAGTAGGCCTGGGTGAGAAGGCCGACGATCTCCTCGCGCTTGGCGGCATGCTGGTCGGCGAGGATGCCTGCGGGCGCTGCGTGGCGGGTGGTTGCCATGTGCTGGCTGCTCCTTGCGGTCGGGGAACGTCGGTGGAGGCGGGCATTATAACAAGTAGTTCAAAAGAACGGCTGCCTAGCAACAGCCGCTTTCGGGGTCGCTTCGCGTTCGGGTGCCCTAATATGGGTGCCCTGATGCACGAGCTGCCCACCGAGGAGCGCACCGACTTCCCTGCCGCAGGCGCCCGCGCGCGCCGCTGGCGCCGCTTCGAGGACGGGCTGCGCGCCTGGCTGGGAACCTGTGACGGGCAGTTCCACACCTGGCGCGCGCGCCGCCTGCTCGAGGCCGACGGCGACCCGCTCTCGGCCGCCCCGCGCTGAGCTCGCCAACCGCTCGGGCTGTCAGTCTGGGGGCATGAGACCGACCAGATCCATCGCCGTCCTGCCCGTCGTCGCGGTCCTTGCGCTCGCCGGCTGCGGCGGCGACGACGTCAAGGACGCCACCGACCGCCTCCAGGAGAAGAGCGAGGAGCTCCAGCAGCGCAGCCAGGATCTCCAGTCCAAGGCGAACGAGATCCGCGAGAAGATCGAGAGCGGCGAGCTCAGCGCCGAGGAGGGCAAGCGCCAGCTCGAGGAGCAGGCCTCAGAGCTCGCGCAGGACGCCCGTCAGGCGGCCGAGGACGCGATCGACGAGGCGGTCGACTCGGGCGACGTCCCGGACGCCGTCCGCGAGCAGCTCGAGGAGGCGCAGCGGCAGCTGGAGGAAGCGGCCCCGTAGCCTCGGGGGCTTGCGCCCCGCCGGCCAGATCGACCAGCTCGACGGCGTCCGTGCCCTCGCGGTGCTCGCCGTCATGGCGTTCCACAGCTTCGTCCTGTCGACGGGGTACTACGGCGTGGACGTCTTCTTCGTGCTCAGCGGGATGCTCATCACGGGCATCCTGCTGGGCGAGCACGACACGCGCGGCGGCGTCAGCCTCGGCCGCTTCTACCAGCGCCGCCTGCTGCGCCTGTACCCGGCGCTGCTGGCGATGCTCCTGCTCACGACGCCGTTCGGCTCGCTGCTCAGCGGCGACGGGACCTGGCGCGCGTGGTTCGAGGCGGTCGCCGCGGCCGCCACCTACACGTCGAACCTCGCGATCCTCGCCGACGGCACGCAGTTCCTCGGCGCGCTCGGCCCGACGTGGAGCCTGGCGGTCGAGATGCAGTTCTACCTCGTGTGGCCGCTGGTCTTCGTGTGGCTGCTCGCCCGCGGAATCGACCGCCGCGTGCTCACGGCGCTCGTCGCCGTCGCCGCCGCGGGCTGCCTGTCGCTGTTCTGGCTGCTGGACACCGAGGGCCCCGCGGCGCTCGCCGTGGCGCCGAGCTACTTCCGCCCCGACGCGCGCTTCGGCGAGCTGCTCGTGGGCTGCACGCTGGCGCTGGCGCTCTCGCAGCGCCGAGGCGCGCTGACGTGGTGGGCGGAGCGGGGCTTGAGCCTCGGCGCCGTCGCCGGTCTCGGCGGTCTCCTCGGCGCCCACCTGCTGCACGGCTCGCAGGGCACGGTCGTCCCGATCCCCGTGGTCGTCGTCGCCACCGCGCTGGTGCTGGCCCGCCTGGTGACGAGCGACCGAGCGCTGCTCTCGCGGGCGCTGCGGGTGCCGCCGCTGCCGCAGATCGGCCGGATCTCCTACGCGGCGTACCTCTGGCAGCTCCCCGTGCTCGCCCTCGCGGCCGAGCTGCCGCTCGCCGCGCTGCACGAGGACATCGCGTTCTGGGGCGGCACGCTCGTGCTCGCCTGGCTGAGCACCCGCTTCGTCGAGGCGCCGTTCCTGCGGCGCAAGGACCGGCTGCGCACCTCGCGCGTCACGACCGGCCTCGGCGGGTCGCCGTCAGCGGCAGACGCGCAGGCGGCGCGTCACCGTCGCGGTGCGCCCGCCGTCGAGCAGCACGCGGACGCGGACGCGGACGCGCGCGTCGGCTCCGCCGTCCAGCCGTAGGCGCACCCGACCGCGGGCGTGGCGGATCGTGCCGGCCCGGCGCCCGTCGACGGTCACCGTCGCGCCTCGGGCGTGCGCGCGCAGCCGCGCGGGGATCCGCACCGTGACGCGGCGCGCGCAGGTGCACGCGGGCTCCCGCAGCAGGTCCAGGTCGACGGCGTCGGCCATCGCGCGGTAGCCGGCGAGGTTCGGGTGCAGCCCGTCGCCGGAGTCCAAGCGCGGGTCCAGCCGCTCCGGCTCGGCGGGGTCGCGCAGCGCGGCGTCGAAGTCCACGACCCCGTCGGCGTCGGCGCCGTCGCGGATCCACCGGTTGATCGCCCGACGGGCGGTTCGGGCGCGGGCGTCGCCGTAGCTCTCCGAGACGGCGCCGAGCGTGGGCGGGATGGTGCCGAGCAGGATCCGCCTGTCGGCGGCGTGCGCCTGGGCGACGAGGCTCGCCAGACCGGCGATCACCGCGTCGGCATCCGCCGCCTGCCCGCCGACGTCGTTTATCCCGGCGAGCGCGATCACGTGACGGACGCCCGCCAGCTCGAGCGCGTCCGCGCGCAGCCGCGCGACGGCCGCCGGTCCGTGCTGGGGGATGGCCCCCTCGCCCAGCACCCGGTTGCCGGTGATCCCCGCGTTGACCACGGAGAGCCTGGGGGCGCCGGGCGTGTCGAGGAGCCGTCGCTGGAGAAGGTCCGGGTAGCGCCCGTTGACGTCGATGCCGTCGCTGTTCGGCTTCAGCGGGGAGCGCGAGCCGAGATAGCCGTCGGTCAGCGAGTCGCCGAAGGCGACGACCGCCGCAACGTCCCCGGCGGCGCGGACGTCGATCCCGGTCAAGAACGAGCGCCGCGTCGTGGTGCGCCCGCCGACGAACGCCGCGCCCGAGACGTCGCCGGTCTGGTTGCCCGCGCCGCGCTCGCCGACGTAGGACGTCTGCTGGCCGACGAGGTGCTCGGTCGCAGGCCCGCTCTCGCCCTCGATCGCCAGGCTCACGGCGAGGTCGTCGAAGGCGGCGAACGGCAGGTCGACCGCGTCGGAGACCGCGTCGTGGCCCGCGGGCAGCGTCAGCGACAGCCGGCCCTCGAACGTCACCGCGACGACCGTGCCGGGCTCCAGCCCCGCGCCCTGGGCGCGGCGGGCTACGGTCGCCGCCGAGACGCGGACGGGCCGCGTGCCGAAGCGGTTGGAGAGGCGGATGCGCAGCCGGTCGCCGCCGAGGTGCGGCGTGACGACCTGGCGCAGCGTCTGGTCGGAGAACCCGGGCGCCTCGCCGCTGCCGGGGCTGGCCGCCCAGGAGGCGACCCAATGGCGCGCCGGGCAGGCGCTCGCGGGCGCCGCGAGGACGAGCAGCAGGAGGCAGGCGACGAGGGCGGGGGGCAGGAGCCGGCGGCGGGTCAACGCTCGATCACAACACCGCGGGCGCCGGCTGGTTTCGGGGGGATCGTCCGTGGCCGGCGGTGGCGCCGGCGGCGCTCAGGCGAGGGCGTCCGCGGGCAACACGTAGCGCGCGGCGGGCACGGCCGTCGCGGCGGCGGCGTGGCGCTCGGCGTACAGGCCGACCGATCCCGGGCGCGACGCCGGCGGCGCCACCTCCTCCGCGACGGCGCCGTGCTTGCGCAGCCAGGCCTCGATCGCATCGAAGTCGGAGCCCGCCGCCAAGAGCGCCGCCCGTTCGACGACGAGCCCGCCCGCCGGCCTCGGCCGGGCCAGCCGGCGGAGCAGCGCGCGGATGTCGGCGTCCTCGGGAATCTCAGCCACGTCGGTGCTTCTTGCGGGCGGGTTTCGCCGCGGCGCGTGCCTCGGCGGCGGCGCGACGGTCGGCCGCTTCGTCCTTGAGCCGCTGCTGCTCGGCCTGGAAGACGACGGCCCGCTCGGCGGGCGTGGCCCGCGGCGGCCTGCGGCCTGACGATCCGGCGATGGTTGCCATGGAGGCAACTCCTCAATCCGCTCCCCGCGTGAAGGGCTCGAAGCCGGCCGGCAGGGGGACGGAGGACGCCGGCGGCGACGGTGCGACTCCCCTCGGAGGCTATCGTGTGGCGACGACCACGCGGCATTCCCCGAGCGGCTCGACGCGGCGGCGCCGGGGCCGGTCAGCGGCGCTCGCGCTCCCGGCGCACCGTGATCTTGTTGCCGCGCAGCTTCGTCCCCCGCAGCCCCGCGATCACCTCGTCGGTCGCCGCCTCGGGGACCTCCACCAGCGCGAAGCGCTGGGCGATCTCGATCGCGCCGATGTCGCGGCCCGTGAGGCTCGTCTCGCCCGTGATCGCTCCGACGAGATCCTGCGGGCGGATGCCCGCCCCGCGGCCCGCGCCGACGAACACGCGCGTCACCGGTCCGGACGGTCCTCGCCCCCGGCCGTGCTTGGGACCCTTGCCGCCGGCCCCGCCCCGGCCGCCATCGGGGCGCGAGGGGCGCAGCGCCACCTCGGGGATCTCCTCCTGCTCGTCGTCCCCGCCTCCGCCGAGCTCGTGGGCGAGCCTCACGGCGGCGAGCGCGATCTCGACGACGTCGAACTCGTCGGCGAGCGTGTCGACGACGACGCGGAACGGCTCGAGGTCGTCGGACAGCAGGCTCTCGTGCAGGGCCGCGCGCGTCAGCTCCAGCCGCCGGGCCCGGAGGTCGGCGACCGTCGGGACCTTCTCGATCGCGATCCGCTGGCGCGTGACGCGTTCGATCGACTTGAGCATCCGATGCTCGCGCGGCTCGGCGAGCGTGATCGCTACGCCCTCGCGGCCGGCGCGGCCGATGCGCCCGATCCGGTGCACGTAGGACTCGGGCGCTGAGGGCACGTCGTAGTTGACGACGTGCGTGAGCTGCTCGACGTCCAGCCCGCGCGCGGCGACGTCCGTCGCGACGAGTAGGTCCGCGGTGCCCGCCCGGAGGCGGCCCATGACCTTGTCGCGCTGCTCCTGCGTCATCCCCCCGTGCAGCGCCTCGGCGCGGTAGCCGCGCCCGTTCAGCGTCTCGGTGAGCTGGTCGACCTCCGCGCGCGTGCGGCAGAAGACGAGCGCCGCCGTCGGCATCTCGACGTCCAGCACGCGCCCCAGCGCCGCCGGCTTGTGCGCGCGCGCCACGACGTACGCGCTCTGGCGCACGCGCGGCGCGTCGCCCTCGGCGGGCAGCTCGCGCTCGATCCGGATGCGCAGCGGGTCGCGCAGGTGACGGCGAGCCATCCCCTCGATCCGTGACGGCATCGTCGCGGAGAACAGGACCGTCTGCCGGGCTTCGGGCGCGGCGCCGAGGATCGCCTCGATGTCGTCGGAGAAGCCCATGTCGAGCATCTCGTCGGCCTCGTCGAGCACGACGATCCGCAGCGCGTCGAGGCGCAGCGTCCCGCGGCCGATGTGGTCGAGCGCCCGGCCCGGGGTGGCGACGACGACGTCGACCCCGCGCTGGAGGACCTGGAGCTGGCGGCGCATCGGCTGCCCGCCGTAGATCGGCAGGACCCGGGCGCCCAGCTCGCGGCCGTACTTGTGGACCGCCTCGGAGACCTGCACGGCGAGCTCGCGCGTGGGGACCAGCACGAGCGCCGACGGCTCCGCGCCGCCCGCCTCGAGACGCTGGAGGATCGGCAGCGCGAAGGCGGCGGTCTTGCCCGTCCCGGTGGCCGCCTGGCCGAAGAGGTCGCGGCCCGCCACGAGCGGCGGGATCGCCTCGCGCTGGATCGGCGTCGGCTCCTCGTAGCCCAGGGTCGTCAGGGCGCCGAGCAGCTCGGGCTTGAGCGCGAGGTCGGCGAAGGTGGTCGAGGCGACGGCGTCGGTGTCAGTGCTCACCCTCCGAGGCTAGGCCCCGGTCAGGGCGGCGCGCCGGCGCCGCCCTGACCCGCGACCGGGCCTCAGCGGCGCCGGTAGGCGCGCAGGCGCAGCCCGACCGCGTCGCCGGGCAGCAGGCGCGTGCCCGCCGGGATCGTCTGCCGTGCCACGCGGATCACCCGGCCGCGCGGCGCGCGTCGCGGCCCGACGATCGCTCCGACCTCGCAGTTCGACCTCGACAGCGCTTGGCGCGCCGCCCGCAGCGTGCGGCCGATCGTGCTCGGGACCACGCAGATCTGCGGGCTGGGCGCCGGCGTGGGAGCCGGCGTCGGCCCCGGCGCGGGCGTCGGGGGCGGCGCGGGCGCCGCGGTGTAGGTGTAGACGTCGCCCGGGTTCACCGCGCTGAGAAAGCCCTGCGGCGAGACGACCCGCACGTTGACCGCGCCGACCGTGACGCTCGGGGGCACGACCGCCGAGATCGTGTTGAAGCTCCGCACCGAGAACGACGCGGCCGGCGTGTTGCCGAAGTAGACCGAGCGCGTCGACCCGTAGTTGACGCCGGTGAGCGTCACGAGCTGCCCGCCGGTCGTCGGGCCGCTGTTCGGGGCGACCGCGGTGACCGTCGGAAGGGAGATCGGGCCGGGAGGCGTCGTCGGGGTCCAGGTCAGCGTGATCGAGGGGGCGGCCGACGAGAGGCCGTAGGCGATGCTCGACGCGCTGGGCGTGGCCCAGCTCGCGCCGCCGCCACCGCCGCCGCCGCCGCCCGGATCGGCGTTCGAGCTGCCGGCTCCGCCGCCGCCGCCGTAGTAGCCGCCGCCACCGCCGCCGCCGCCGCTGATGACGCCGTCGGTGACGCCGCTCTCGCCGCCGCCGTTCGCGCCCGGGCTGCCGGCGTTCGCGGTGCCGGTGATGCCGCCGCCGTTGCCGCCCATGCCCAAGGTGCCGTTGCCGCCGGGGTTGCCGCCGGTGCCGCCGGCCCCGCCGACGTGCGTGGTCCCGGCGCCGCCGCCGGACCCGGGGGAGCCGATGCCGTTGGATCCCGGAGCGCCGGCCGCGCCGCCGTTGCC
>JANJUA010000023.1 GCA_024710825.1 Solirubrobacteraceae bacterium | reverse complement strand
CCGCCGCCTCGGCGTCCGCGACGCCGATCCGGGCGCGGATCGCCGCCCGCGCCGTCAGGCCGGGCGTCGCGACGAGCTTCGGCAGCAACGCGATCGTGCCGAAGCGGCGGACGGCGCCGCCGTCGGGGGCCTCCTCGCCCGCGAGAACGCGCAGCAGCGTCGACTTGCCGCTTCCGTTGGCGCCCACGACCGCGATGCGGCTGCCGACGCCGACGCGCACGGCGACGTCCTCGAAGACGGTCCGCGCACCGTGGCGGCGGACGAGACGGTGGGCGTCGAGCAGGGTCGACGGCATGCGCAGGCTCCTTCAGGCGGCGAGGGACTCGATCACGGCAGCCGCGACGGCCGGCGAGGATGCCGGCGCCTCTCCGGGCGGCTGTCAGGTCGAGTCACGCATGCGACGGCCCGCTGAGGGCCGCTCCGCACGCTAGCAGGGCGCGCGGAGCGGACCGCAAGGCCCTACCAGCCGATGCCGATCGTCAGCCGCGTGGGCGGCTCGGAGTTCGGCAGGATCGTCACGGAGCTCTGGTCGTTGACGTCGTCGTAGGCGAACGCGTAGGAACGGCGGTCGATGTTGACGGAGTGGAAGAACGCCGCGTACTGGTTGTCGACCTTGGCGTCGTAGTAGGCGCTCGGCGTGTACCAGTCGCCCGTCCCCCGGGCCACGCCCCGGTTGAACGCCGCGCACAGCTCGGCCCCGAGCTCCAGCGCCGTGGTCGTCATGCCCGCCGAGGCGAGCGCCCCCGAGCACTGGAACACGTCCGGCGTCGACGGCTTGCGCACGAAGAACGGCCCGTCGCCGTCCTTCGTGAAGACGAGCCTTCCGTTCTCGACCTCCCCCTTGAACGTCTGGTTCAGGCGCGTCAGCCGGAAGCCGTCCTTCCAGTCGTCCCACGCCCGGTCGATGGCCGAGTCCAGGTTGTCGCCGTACTCGCCGCCTTCGTCGAACGAGGCCGCGGTGCGCGGCGCGAGGATGCGCTCCTTCTGCGCGAGCGTGCGGAACGCCCTGCCGACCTTGTCCTCGTAGCGCGAGAACACCTCGGCGCGGCTCAGCGTGATGCCGGTCCGCCTGTCGTAGCCGCTGGAGGCCTGCTCGAGCCGGGCGACGAGAGGCAGGCCGAACTGGTCGACCTGGGTCGTGTTGCCGCCGAACGGGATCGCGCCGTGCGCGTAGGTGAACTCGTACCAGTCGAAGACCGTGCCGTAGTTCGGATCGGAGCGCGAACGCAGGTTCGGGCCCGCCCAGCCCTTGTCGTCGGGCGAGATGCCGATGTACATCGGCTCGCCGACGGAGATGTAGAGCCGGCCGCCCTCGACGCGCGGCGGCATGCGCACCGTCTTCGCCTCGGCGAGCGTGAACGACATGTTCGCGTAGTCGCGCCCGTCCTTGGTGAGATGCCCGGGCGCGTCCGCCATGGTGTGGTCCAGCGGCGCCATCGTCCCGTCCGGCTCGAGGTACGCCCACTGCCCGGGCGCCGTCTGGCCGAGGCCGGTGACGTAGATCCGGGCGTCGCTCCAGCGGCCGTCGGTGTCGTTGACGAAGGTGACGGGGAAGGACCCGTCCGTCTGCCCGAGCGCCGGCGCCGCCGCCAACGCCATGCCGGCCAACGCCGCCCCCGCGAAGGCCGCGAACCGGCGGCCGATACGCTCACGCATCCCTGCTCCCTTGCTCTTCGGTCTGGCGCATCCTGCCAGACGGGCACGATGCGCGGGAAGATCCTCAGTCGGCGGGCGACGGGGTGATGTCGCGCTCGTAGCAGCGCGCCCGCGGGTCGTCCTCCGCCCAGCAGGGCACCGGCCGGTAGCCCGCCCCCTCGTAGAGCGCGATCGACTCCGGCTGCCGATCGCCGGTCTCCAGCCGCACGGCGACGAAGTGCCGCAGCGCCGCCTCGCGCTCCAGGGCGCTGAGGATCTCCCGGCCGAGACGGCGGCGCCGCGCCTCGGGAGTGACGTACATACGCACGATCTCGACCGTCTCCGGCGAGTGGGCGACCAGCGCGCCGCAGCCGAGGGCCGCGCCGCTGCGAGCGTCGCGCGCGACGAGGAAGGTGGTGAGATCCTCCGCGCGCAGACGGCCGGGCACGCCTTCGTCGCCGTAGCGCTCGACGAGCTCCCGCGCCTGGGCGGCGAGGAGCGCGGCCCCCTCGGCTCCGTCGGAGGGCTCCTCGGTGATGCGGATCTCGGTCATGGTGCCCGAACGGTTCTACAGCATCGGAGTCGCGCCCGTACGCCGGGCGCCTAGCCTGGGGCGCCATGGGCGACTACGGGCATGACCTCGAGCTGGGCGTCTTCCTCACTCCGGCCGCGGACCGCGCGGAGACGGTCGTCGAGCTCGCCGTGCTGGCGGACCGCTCCGGCCTCGACCTCGTCACCTTCCAGGACCACCCGTACCAGGCGCGCTTCCTGGACACCTGGACCCTGCTGTCCCATGTCGCCGCGCTCACCGAGCGGGTGCGGCTGTCGCCGAACGTGCTGAACCTTCCGCTGCGCCCGCCGGCGGTCGTGGCGCGCGCCGTCGCGAGCCTCGACGTCCTCAGCGGCGGCCGGGCCGAGCTCGGCATCGGCGCCGGCGGGTTCTGGGACGCGATCGAGGCGATGGGCGGCCGGCGGCTGACGCCCGGCCGCAGCGTCGAGGCGCTGGAGGAGGCCATCGACCTCATCCGGGCGCTGTGGGACGTCGACGCAGAGCGCAAGGCGCGCTTGCACGGCGAGCACTACCGGCTCGCGGGCGCCGCGCGCGGTCCCGCGCCGCGGCACCCGATCGGCATCTGGATCGGCGCGTACAAGCCGCGGATGCTGCGCCTCACCGGACGCAAGGGCGACGGCTGGCTGCCGAGCATGGCCTACCTGGAGCCGGGCCAGCTCGCGGCGGGCAACGCCGCGATCGACGAGGCGGCGACCGAGGCGGGGCGCGACCCGCGGGCGATCCGCCGGCTGCTGAACATCGGGCCGTCGGGCGGGTCGGACTCCGACTGGGTCCAGGAGCTGACGCGCCTCGCGCTCGAGGACGGCATCGGGACGTTCATCCTCACCACGGACGACGCCGCGCTGCTGCGGCGCTTCGCCGGCGAGATCGCACCCGCCGTGCGCGAGCTCGTGACCGCCGAGCGCGCCGGCACCGCGGCGGCGTCCGAGCCCGGCCCGGCCGGGCGATCCGAGCCCGACACGGCCGCCGCCGTGACGATGTCGCCGGCGCCCGCGGCGGCCGGCGACGAGTACGAGCGCCTCGGCGTGACCCCCACGCCCGACGACGGCGCCCGCCTCACCGACGCCGTCCCGTGGGACGAGTCCACCCGCCCGCGCCGCCCCCGCTCCGGGCCCGACGTCACCTACAGCGACCGCGGCCGCCAGGTCGGCCGCCACCTCGTCGATGTGCACGACATGCTGCGGCGTGAGCTGTCCGAGCTGCGCGACGTCGTCGCCCAGGTGCGCGACGGAGCGCTCGCCGCCGGCGACGCCCGCTCCGCGCTGAACGCGATGGCGATGCGCCAGAACGACTGGACCGTCGGCGCCTTCTGCGCGCGCTACTGCCGCGCCGTCGCCCAGCACCACGGGCTCGAGGACGACGCGATCTTCCCGCACCTCGCCCGCAGCGACGAGGGACTGGCGCCCGTCATCGATCGGCTCACCGAGGAGCACCTCGTCATCCACGACGCGATCGAGGACGTCGACCGCGCGCTCGTGCACCACATCAACCACCCCGAGGACTTCGACCGCCTCCAGAGCGCGATCGACGTGCTTACCGACACGCTCCTCTCGCACCTCTCCTACGAGGAGCACGAGCTCGTCGAGCCGCTCGCGCGCCTCGGCTTCCACCCCGGGCAGGTCTGAGGCCATGGCGACCGACGTTCGCCTACTCCACACCGCCGATCTCGACGCCGCGACGCGCGCCGCCGCGCGCGGGCTGCTGCACGCCGCGTTCGCCGGCGACCTCTCCGACCACGACTGGGAGCACGCGCTCGGCGGGATGCACGCGCTGGCCTGGGAGGACGGCGAGCTGGTCGGCCATGCGGCGCTGATCCAGCGCCGGCTGGTGCACGGCGGCCGGGCGCTGCGCGCGGGCTACGTCGCAGGCGTGGGGGTGCGGGCGGACCGCCGGCGCCGCGGCATCGGCGGCGACCTGATGGCGGCGCTCGAGCGGATCGTGCGCGGCGCCTACGACCTGGGGGCGCTCGGCGCGACCGACGAGGCCGTGGCGCTGTACGCCTCGCACGGCTGGCGACGCTGGGAGGGACCGCTGTACGCGGTGACTCCACACGGCATCGTCCGAACCGAGGAGGAGGAGGGGTCCGTCTACGTGCTCGAGGCCGGCGTGCCACTGGACCTCCGGGGGGCGCTCACGTGCGACTGGCGCGACGGCGACGTCTGGTAGGCGGGGTCTCGCATCAGCACTGTCCGTGCGTGCCGGGGTCCTCTACGGCGTCGCGGCCTGCCTGCTCTGGGGGGGTGCTGCCGCTCTACTTCCGGCTGGTCGACGAGGCGGGCCCGATCGAGGTCATCGCCCACCGGGCGATCTGGTCGCTGGTCGTGCTCGTCGGCCTGCTCGTCGCGGTGGGCCGGCTCGGATCGCTGGCGCGTGTCGTGCGCGACGGCCGCTCGCTGCGGCTGCTCGCCGCCTCGGCCGTGGTCATCGGCGTGAACTGGGCCTCGTCTACGCCGTGTTCACCGATCGCGTCATCGAGGCCGCGCTCGGCTACTTCGTCACGCCGCTGGTCAGCATCGCGCTGGGCATCGTCGTGTCCGGCGAGCGGCTGCGGCGCGCCCAGACCGCCGCGCTCGGGCTCGGCGCCGTGGCGGTCGTCGTGCTGGCCGTCTACTACGGCAGCTTCCCCTGGATCGCGCTGTGCCTGTCGGTGACGTTCGGCAGCTACTCGATGCTGCGCAAGCTCGCGGACGTCGGCACTGCCGAGGGGCTCACCGTCGAGACGCTCGTGCGGCTCGTCCCGGCGCTCGCGTATCTCGGCGCGCTCGCCTGGACGGGCGACGGCGCGTTCGCCGAGCGGGACCTCGGGCTCACCCTGCTGCTCGCCGCCGCCGGGCCGGTCACGGCGGTGCCGCTGCTCCTGTTCGGCGCCTGCGTCACGCGCATGCCGCTGACCACGGTCGGCCTGCTGCAGTACCTCGTGCCCGTGCTCCAGTTCCTGGTCGGCTGGGCGCTGCTCGGCGAGCACATGACGGTCGCGCGCTGGACGGGCTTCGCGCTCGTGTGGCTCGCCCTCTCGCTGCTCGCCGGCGACGCGCTGCGCGCGACCCGCCCGAGGCCGCTGCCGGCCTGACCTCGCGGGTTCGCGCGGACCGTCCGGCGACGGCCGGCCGCCGCCGGGCGTTGCCGGCGAGCCGTCGGACGGGTAGCATCGGTCAATGCTGGAACCGATTGCGGAGCGGCGCTACGAACGCCTTCACCTGGCCGAGATCGCCGCTCTGGCCGATGCCTCCCCCATCGCGTGGGTCCCGATCGGCACCCTCGAGCACCACGGCCCGCACCTGCCCTTCGGCGTGGATGCCTTCGAGGCGCACGGGCTGCTGCGGGCGGCCGCCCACCGCGCGGGCGGCGTCGTCCTCCCGCCCACCTACATCGCCACCGGCTGCCTCGACCTGCCGTACACCCTCACGTTCTCCCACGCCCTCGTCGAGGCCCAGGTCCGCGAGACCGTCGCCCAGCTCGCGCACCGCGGCTTCCGCGCCGTCGTCGTGCTCACCGGCCACGGGCCGCTGGACCTCGTCCACCTCCTCAAGCGGGCCTGCGCCGAGTCCGACGTAGCCGCCTACGGGCTCTGCTGGCTGGAGCTCAACGCAGCCCGCCTCACGGGTCCCGAGGAGGGCGAGCCGCGGGTCGTCGACCACGCGGCGCTGGTAGAGACGTCGTGGATGCTCGCGCTGGAGCCGGAGCTCGTCGCGCTCGACCGCCTCGCCGACGACCCCGGCGCCCTCCACACCGGCATCTACGGGCGAAACCCGCGCTTCACCGCCTCGGCGGACTGGGGCCGCGCGTCCGTCACGGCGGCCGCCGAGCTGCTCGCCGAACGCGCGACCGGCCTGCTCGCTGGCGCTCCGCCCGACCCGCTCGCCGACCTGCGCCGCTTCGTCGCGCACTCGTGGCCGGAGCCGCTCGAGCTGAGCCGCGGCGTCGACGGCCTGCACCTGCGCAACCCGGGCCGCGCGTCGCGCTACCTCAGCGGCCTGGAGATCGAGGTCGACGGCGAGCCCCTCGACCCCGCGGAGGTCGTCTTGGTCAACGACGCGCCCGGCGAGGCGGGCGTCCCGGTCACCGCCGCCTCCCTCGGGCCGGAGTCCGGCTTCTACCTCCGCCGCGAGCAGACCGCCGCGATTCGCACGCCGCCGCTGGCGACCCGCGCCGTCGTCGGCGCGAAGATCGGCCTCGCCGGGGTCACAACTGTTTCCGCAATCGCTTCCGAGCCGGCGCTAGGATCGCCCCGAATGCGCGCTTTCACTCCAGCAAACGACGAAGGACAGGTGAGATGAGCGGCGAGACTCGCCCCGCCCGCGCCTCCATGAAAGAGGTCGCCGACCGCGCCGGCGTCGCCATGTCGTCGGTCTCGCGCGTGCTCTCCGGCCACCCTGACGTCAGCCCCACGATGCGCGAGCGCGTCATGGCCGTCGTCGCCGAGATCGGCTACCAGCCCGACCTCCTCGCGCAGAGCCTGCGGCGCCGGGCGACCCGCTCGGTCGGCTTCGTCGTGGGCGACATCGCCAACCCGCTGCTGGCCCAGATCGTCCAGGGCGCCGAGCGCACCCTGCGCGACTCCGGCTACTCGATGCTGCTGACGAACTCCGAGAACCTGCCCGAGCGCGACGCCGCCCACGTCCGCCTGTTCGAGCAGCGCCGCGTCGACGGGCTGATGCTGTCGCTCGCCGCCGAGGACCACGAGGAGACGATCGCGGTCCTGCGACAGTTCGACACGCCCGCCGTCCTCGTCGACCGCGACCTCCCGCCCGAGCTCAACGCCAGCGCGGTCCTCTCCGACCACCGCAGCGGCATGCGCGCCGCCGTCGAGCACCTGCTCGACCTCGGCCATCGCCGCATCGGCATCATCCTCGGCCAGCCCATGCGTCCTTCGCGCGAGCGCCGCGCGGGGGTCGAGGAGGCGTTCGCGTCGCGCGGGCTCCCGGCGACCTACGTCGTCGTCGAAGGCCTCCTGGCCACCGAGCACGGCCGCAACGGCACGCGGCAGCTCCTCGACGCCGACGAGCCGCCCACCGCGATCGTCGCCGCTGGCAACCAGCTGCTGATCGGCACCTTGGAGGAGCTGCGGGCGCGCGGCGTCGCCGTCGGCGCCGACGTCTCGCTCGTCAGCTGCGACGCCA
Organism: Solirubrobacteraceae bacterium; assembly: GCA_024710825.1. Classification (GTDB taxonomy): domain Bacteria; phylum Actinomycetota; class Thermoleophilia; order Solirubrobacterales; family Solirubrobacteraceae; genus Capillimicrobium. Next base: position 5,444 of record JANJUA010000023.1, on the reverse strand, counting down.
TCGACGTCACCGAGCTCTACGACCCGCCGATCGCCGTCGTGCGCCGCGACACCCGGGAGATCGGCCGCCAGGCAGCGAAGCTGCTGCTCGAGCGGGTCGGCGAGGACGATCCTGGCGCTCGCACGGTCGTCCTGCCGACGACGTTCGTGCCGCGCGCGAGCTGCGCCCCGCCCCCCGCCGGAGCCTCGCTGTCGAGTTGACGTCGCTCATGCGACGCCAACTTGACAGTCACCCCGCTCGGACCACGCGCTCGAGCGCGCCGCTGCGCGAGCTGCGATAGGCCGCGTCGAGCAGCTCCACGGTGCGAGCGGCGAGCTCGCCGGGCGAGTGGTTGACGACGTCCTTGCCCAGCGCGAGGTCGACGAGCGTGTTCGGCGGGCCGTCGCAGTCGTAGCGACCGGCCTCGTCGGAGAGCTGGAGCCGCAGGTCCGTGTCGCCGCCGTCGCGCCACAGCCAGGCGGCCTCGCGCTCGACGTCCACGAGCACCTGGCCGTCGGAGCCGATCGCGCGGACCTCGAGCTGGTGCTTGTTGTCGCCCGCGCCCAGGTGCGCGGAGCCGCCGGCGACCGTGCCGATCGCGCCGTTGTCGAAGCGCACGCTGAGCGCGTCGTGGAGCTCCACGGGCGCGTCGAGCGGCGCGGACATCAGCGCGAAGACCTCGCTCGCGCGCAGGCCCGTCAGCCACAGCGACAGGCCGAGCGCGTGGCTGAGCTGCGCCTGGCCGTAGCCGCCGCCCGACAGCCGCGGGTCCGTCCACGTCGCCTGCTCGGGCACGGTGTCGGGGTCCGCGTCCGGGTAGGCGCCCGTGTTGGCGAGCAGCTCCCGCGTCACCGAGGCCATGTGGACCGTGCACTGCTCGACCGTGCCGATGCCGCGCTCGTCCATGAGCCGCTTCATCTCGCGCACCATCGGCCGGTGGTTCCAGCCGAACGCCACGACGATGTGGCGCCCGAGCCGCTCGCCCGTCTCGACGAGCTCCCAGGCGTCCGCCGGGTCGATCGTGAAGGGCTTCTCGACGAGCACGTGCGCGCCGGCCTCCATGGCGGCCTTCGCGTGCTCGTGGTGCAGCCCCGTCGGGCTGGATACGAGGCAGATGTCCACACCGGCGTCGAGCACGTCGCGGTAGTCCTCGCTCGCCACCTGGAAGCCGTACTGGTCCTTGACCCGCGCCAGCGCGTCCCGCCCGTGCCGCGCGACCGCCACTAGCTCGACCTCGTCGCGCGCCGCGAAGTTCGGCAGGTGCGACGCCAACGCCCAGGAGCCGGCGCCGATAACGCCGAGACGGAGCTTGCCCATGTCGTCCCTTTCGTCAGTTCGATGTCAGTCTGATGCGGAGCTGGTCGAACGACACCGCGAAGATCAGCAGCGCGCCCTGCGCCACCGTCTGCCAGAAGCTCGACACGTTCAGCAGCACCAGGCCGTTGTTGAGCGTGCCGATGATGAGCAGACCGACCATCGTGCCCGCGATCGCCCCGCGTCCACCGGCCAGCGAGGCGCCGCCGAGGATCACCGCGGTCACGACCGACAGCTCCATCCCGCTCGCCGCCTGCGGCGACGCCGCGCCGAGCTGCGACGCGAGGATCAGACCGCCGATCGCCACGCACAGCCCCGAGAGCAGGAAGCCGACGAAGATCGTCCGGCCCGAGCGGATGCCGTTCAGTCGCGCCGCGACCGGGTTGGCGCCGATCGCGTACATCGAGCGGCCGAAGACCGTGTAGCGGCTGAGGAACCAGAACGCCACCGCGATGCCGACGAAGATGTACACCGGCAGCGGGATGTCGAACAGCGGGCGCGACGTCCCGAGGCCGCCGAAGCGGTCGATCGCCATGGTCTGCCCGTCGGTGACGACCTGGGTGAGGCCGCGGAAGACGGCCAGCGTGCCGAGCGTCGTGATGAGCGCGTTGATGCCGACGACGGTCACGAAGAATCCGTTGACCATCCCGATGCCCAGGCCCGCGAGCACCGCGATCAGCACGGAGAAGTAGATGTCGTTGTGCAGCGCCAGCGACGCGAGCACCGCGCCGCAGAACGCCGCTGCGGAGCCGACGGACAGGTCGAACTGCCCGGCGATCAGGAGCATCGTCGCGGGCGCCGCGATGATGCCGGTCACCGCCGCCGCGGTGAGGATGTTGACGAAGTTGTCGTAGTTGAGGAAGAACTCGGAGGTGATCGAGAAGAACACGCCGAGCGCGATCAGCACCACCAGCAGCGCGGCGATCTCCGGCACCTGACGGCGGCGCTTCGCGGTCGGCGCGGCTCCGGCGCTCGCGGCGTCCGCCGCGGTGGCGCCGGGCGCGCCGGTCGAGATGACGTCGGGGTCGGACACTTCAGCCTCCAGCCAGCTCGGTGAGCCGCTCGGTCGTGATCTCGTCGCCGCCCAGCTCGCCCACGATCCGCCCGCGGGCCATCACCGCGGCGCGGTCGGCGAGCTGCACGACCTCCTCGTAGTCTGATGTCGCCACCAGCACGCCCATGCCGTCGGCGGCGAGCTTGCGGATGACGCGGTAGATCTCCATGCGCGCGCCGACGTCGACGCCGCGGGTGGGCTCGATCAGCACGAGCACGTCGGACTCCCGCTCCAGCCAGCGGCCGAGCACCACCTTCTGCTGGTTGCCGCCCGAGAGCGTGCTGATCAGCTGCTCCGGGTCGTTGCGCGAGCGGATCGAGAGCTCGTCGTGCCAGCGCCGGTACGCGCGCGCCTCGTTGCCGCGGCGCAGGATGCCGTGGCGGGCCAGCCGCTTCCACGACGGCACGGAGATGTTCTCCGCCACCGAGCGCACCATGAAGGTCCCCTCGCGCTGGCGGTCGGCGGGCACCAGCCCGACCCCGGCGGCGATCGCGCGCTCCGGTGAGCCGGGCGCGTGCGGCTCGCCCTTCAGCGTGCAGGCGCCGTCGTCGAGCTGGCGCAGGCCGAACGCCGTCTCGGCGACCTCGGCGGTGCCGGAGCCGAGCTTGCCGTACAGCGCGACGACCTCGCCCGGCCGGACCTCGAGGTCCACGTCCGCGAACGCGCCGTCGCTGCCGGCGCCCGAGAAGGCGAGGATCGGCTCGTCCGCCACGGCGGCGCCGCCGTCGGAGGGCCGCGCCACGTCGCCGACGGCGTGGCCGACCATGGCCGAGACGAGCTCGCCGCGGGTCGTCCCCGCCACGTCGCGCTCGAGCACCACCGAGCCGTCGCGCAGCACCTGGACGCGATCGGCGATCTCGACCACCTCGTCGAGGCGGTGGGTGATGTAGATCAGCGCCGTGCCGCGGTCGCGCAGCCGTCGGACGGCGGCGAACAGCCGCTCGACCTCCTGGGCCGAGAGCGCCGCCGTCGGCTCGTCCAGGATGAGGCAGCGCGCCCGGTCGGAGATCGCGCGGGCGATCTCCACGGCCTGGCGCTCGCCGATGCGCAGGGTGGAGACGGGTGCGTCGGGGTCGATGTCGACGCCGAGCTCGTCGAGCGCGCGCACGGCGCGCTCGCGGACCGCCTTCCAGCGGACCAGCCCGCGCCCGCCCGGCCAGCGGCCGAGCGAGATGTTCTCGGCGACGGTGAGCGCGGGCGCGTCGCTGAGCTCCTGGAAGATCATGCGCACGCCCAGCGCCCTGGCGGCGATCGGGTCGAGCGCCTTGTGCGCCTCGCCGTCGATCACGATCTCCCCGGAGTCGGGGGCGTGATCGCCGGCGAGGATCCGCACGAGGGTTGACTTACCGGCTCCGTTCTCGCCCAGCAGGGCGAGGACGGAGCCACCGGTGGCATCGAGGTCCACCCCATGGAGGACCTCGACGCCGCCGAAGGACTTGCGGATCGCCCGTGCCTGGAGAAGGAACGGATCGGTCATGCGATCAGCAGTCACCAACGTCGTAGAACTCGCCGATGTTCTCGGCCGTCACCGCGACGTGCGGGACGAACAGCTCGGCGTTGACGTCCTCGCCCTTGGCCGCGCGGATCGCGGCCGGAACGGCGATCTGGCCGTAGCGCTCCGGGAAGTACGCCGCGTCGGCGACCCAGTTGTCGTTCGTGGCGATGTCGCAGTGCGAGGTCGGGTCGGCGCCCTGGCCGGCGAGGTACAGGTCCTTCGCGCGGCCCTGCTGCTTGGCGGCCGCGAGCGCGCCGAGCGCCATGTCGTCGTTGAGCGACAGCACGACGATCTTGTCCTGGCCCGGCAGCGAGGTCAGCACGTCGGCGAACTTCTTCTGCCCGCCCTCGATGGTCCCTCCACCGTCGACGATCTTCAGGTTCTTCGGCTCACCGCAGATGGCCTCGAAGCCCTCCAGGGCGCCGCCGGAGCGCTGCTCGTTGACGATGCCCGCCGCCGGCTGCTGCATCGAGACGACCGCGTCGTGCTCGCACTGGAAGTTCTCCTCGAAGTACTCGCCCATCGCGGTACCGGCGATCTCGCCCGCCCGCTGGTTGTTGGCGCCCACGAAGGCGACCTGGCAGGGCTTCTGGTTGATGTCGATCGCGATCGTCGGCACGTCCGGACCGGCGGCGCACACGCGCGGCGAGGACTTCTCGTCGACCTGGAAGTTGATGATCGCGTCGACGCCCTGCGTCTTGAAGTTCTTCGCGCAGTCCAGCGCCTTGGCGGAGTCGAGCTGCGAGTCGCAGAAGACGAGCTTCGCGCCCGACGCCTTGGCCTCGGCCTTGATGTTGTCGGAGACCAGCTTGACGAAGGGGACCTGGTCGCCGAGCGAGATGTAGCCGATCTTCAGGCCGTCTCCGCTGCCGGGGACCGCCTCCTCGAACTCGGCGGCGCCCGGGTCGGCCGGGACCTCGCCCGTGGGCTCCGGCGCCTCCGTGGTGGCGGCCTCGGTCGCCGCGGCCTCCTGCGTGCCGGTGGCCGAGTCCTCGCTGCCCTCGCCGCAAGCGGCCGCGCCGATGCTGAGCACCGCCACGATGAGGACCGCGAGTGCGCTACGCGCGAATGACATCTGACTCCTCCTGTTCCTGCATGGTTCGGGACAGTCCCGGAATCGCACCCGGAAACGTTTCCGGGTACGTTACCTCCGCGTTCGCGAAGCTGTCAAGCGGGAACCCGCCGGCGCAGCCACCGGACGCCTTGACGGACGAGCGCGCACTCGTCCACCGGTCCCGGTCCGAGCTGCGCCAGCTCCACGCAGACCACCGGATCCGGCGCGCGCGCGAGGGCGGCGAGCACCCCGGTCAGGTCGACGACGCCCTCGCCGTAGTGCACCGAGCGCGGATCGGCGCCAACGCCGGCGACGTCCTTGAGGTGCACGAGCGCGACATGCGGCGCGACCTCGCGAGCGAGCGCCACCGGATCGTCGCCGACCCGGAGCGCGTTGGCGGTGTCGAGGCAGACCGCCAGCCCCGGCACGGCGGCCAGCAGCGCGCCGCGCTGGGCGGCGTCGAGGTCGGCGGGTTTCTCCAGCGCGCGCGTGACCCGCAGCGCCCGCGCATGCGCGACCGCGCGGCGCAGGGCGCGCGCCGTCGCCTC
>JANJUA010000415.1 GCA_024710825.1 Solirubrobacteraceae bacterium | reverse complement strand
ACCACGAGCGGGTGCGTGCGCTCCACCGCCGTCGACGCCTTCGCCTACAACTTCCACTGCGCGGTGGTCGAGGACGCGGTCTACGACCGCAGCCGGTTCAGCCACGACGTCAACCTGTTCGACCTGCAGGCGAAGTACGCGACGTGATGCCTGCCGCCGAGGCGCTCCGCTACCTCGAGGGCGTGGAGGCGAGCGGCTGATGTGGGACACCCTCGTCACCGGCGGGCGCGCCGTGCTGCCCGGGGCCGGCGTCGTCGAGGCCGATGTCGCGATCCACGACGGCCGGATCGGCGCGATCCTGGCGCCCGGACACGGGCAGCAGGCGACCGAGACGATCGACGCCGGCGGGCTGCACGTGCTGCCCGGGCTCGTCGACCCGCACGTCCACTTCGGCCTCGGCCATCCCGAGGACTGGGCCACCGAGAGCCGCGCGGCCGCTCAGGGCGGCGTAACGACCGTCCTCAACTACATCCAGAGCGCGCGCAGCTACCGGCTCGAGGAGCCGGAGGAGCGCGCGCGGGCGTCGGCGTCGTCGGTGATCGACTTCGCCATCCACCCGATCGTCATGAACGAGGAGCACCTCTCCGAGGTCGACGCCTACGTTGCCGAGCACGGCATCTACTCGTTCAAGTACTTCGCCAACTTCAAGGGCGACGAGGGCGCCTACATGGGCGTGGAGGGCACCGACACGGGGTTCTTCTACGCGCTCTGCCGCGCCGTGGCGCGCCACCCGGAGGCGCTCGTCGCCGTCCATCCCGAGAACATCGAGACGATCTGGCGGCTGCTGCCCGAGGTCAGGGAGAGCGGCGCCGAGGGACTCCCCGCCTGGAACGCGGCCCGCCCCGACTTCGTCGAGGCGCACGACATCTTCACCGCGCTGCTGTTCGGCCGCCACACCGGCTGCCGGATGTACATCCCGCACCTCACCTGCGCCGAGGGGCTCGACCTCGTCCGGCGCCACCGCGCCGCGGGCTGGGAGATCACCGCCGAGACCTGCGCGCACTACCTGACCCACACCGAGGACTCGCCGGTCGGGACGCTCGGCAAGGTCAATCCGCCGCTGCGCACCGAGCGCGACGTCGAGGCGCTGTGGGAGGGGATCGCCGACGGCGCGATCGACACCGTCGGGTCCGACCACAACTCGCGCCCGCGGGCGCGCAAGGAAGGCTCGATCTGGTCGGTGTCGGCCGGGTTCACGGGCGTCACGACGCTGCTGGGCGTCCTCCTGAGCGAGGGCTACCACCGACGCGGGATCCCCCTCGAGCGGCTCGTCGAGGTCTCGGCCACCAACCCGGCCCGGGTCTTCGGGCTCGCGCCGCGCAAGGGCGCGATCGCCGTCGGCGCGGACGCCGACCTCGTGCTCGTCGACCTCGACGCCGAGGTCGTCGTCGACGCCGCCGACTGCGACTCGCGCTCGGACTTCTCGATCTACGACGGCTGGACGCTGCGCGGCCGGCCGACGGCCACGCTCGTGCGCGGGACGACCGTCATGCGCGACGGCGACGTCGTCGCGCCCGCCGGCCACGGCGAGTGGGTCCCGCGCGTCCACACCGACCAGGAGCACGCATGACCTCGAAGGCCGCCCAGCTGCGCGAACGCCTGGAGCAGGACAAGATCATCCTCGTCCCGGGGGTGACCAACGCCCTGCACGCGCGCCTGGCCGAGCGCGCCGGGCTGGAGGCCGTCTTCGTCACGGGCGCCGGGGTGGCGAACACGAACTACGGCGTGCCGGACCTCGGCATGGTCACCATGACCGAGGTGGTCGAGAGCAACGCGCTGGTCGCCAACGCCGTCGACGTCCCGGTCATCGCGGACGCCGACACCGGCTACGGCGGCCACCTCAACGCCATGCGGGCGGTGCGGGAGCTCGAGGCGGCGGGCGTCGGCGCGCTGATCCTCGAGGACCAGCGCGAGCCGAAGCGCTGCGGGCACTTCAAGGGCAAGGAGCTCGTCGCGCCGCACGAGATGGTGGAGAAGCTCGTCGCCGCGCGCCGCGCGCGCCGCGACGACGCCATGCCGCTGTTCGCCCGCACCGACGCGATCGCGGTGGAGGGGCTCGAGGGCGCGCTGCGCCGCGCGCGCCTCTACGCCGCGGCGGGCGCCGACGTCATCTTCGTCGAGGCGCCGCGCACGGAGGACGAGATGGCCGCCGTGCCCGACGCGGTCGACGTTCCCTGCCTCGTCAACATCGTCGAGGGCGGCTCCACTCCGGCGCTGCCGCTCGAGCGGCTCGAGGCGATGGGCTTCCGCCTGGCGCTCTACGCGAACCTGGCGCTGCGGGTGGCCGCCAAGAGCGTCGCCGACGCGTTCGCCACGCTGCGCGCCGAAGGCGGCTCGGCATCGCTGCTGGACCGGATGCTGACCTGGGAGGAGCGCCAGGGCCTCGTCGGGCTGGCCGAGTGGGAGCAGCTCGACAAGGACATCGCCGCGCAGGCGCGGGAGATCGTGGCCGACGCCTCCGCGGGCTGACGGCGGCCCGTCCGAGCCGAGGGCTCCGCGGCCCCGTCGCCGCCCCGTCCGCGGCCGGACTCGTCGCGGCCGACCGCGCCTGGTCGAGCTAATATCACACGCATAGTGTGAAAAAGAGCTTGGAGCCCCGGGAGGCACCATGACCACCGCGACGCAGGAACGGCCCCGCACGACCACGTCCTCCACGACCGTGGAGCCCGCCGAGACCGCGCCCCCCGGGCACCGAGTCCTGTTCCGCGTCGCGTTCCGCAGCTCGATGTCCGACGCCGACCTGGAGCGGCTGAACCGTCTCCTGGACCTGGCCACGCACACGCACCCGAAGACCCCCGCCGTCGCCGACACGCCGGGCGTGGCGCGGCTGGACTTCGACTCCGGCCTGTTCCTGCTGCGCGGCGAGGCCGACGAGGAGTGGGTGCTGGAGGCCCGCACGTGGGGCGCGCCCCCGACGCGGGCCGTACGCGACTGGTTCCTGCGCGCCGCCGACGCCGCCCGCATGCTCGACTCCCGCGTGCCGCAGCCGGGACCGGGCCCGGGCTGCGCCTGGACCCAGCGCCCCGGGACCTGACCGCGGGACCTGACCGCGCCGCCGCACCGGCTCGACGCCGGATCGGCGGGCGGTCGTCGACACGGGCCTAGGTGCGGCCGATGCGCACCCGCCAGGTCTCGGGGCCCTGCTCGAGGTACTCCCAGTCGAAGTCGCCGGCGTGCTCCGCCTCGAACTGGTAGCGGAGGGGCTTGGGGTCGTGGTCGTTGACCAGCTCGAACGCCTCGCCGGAGGCGAGGCCCTCGAACGTGGAGAAGATCAGCGCGTGGCGACGAGCGGGCGGCTCGGTCCGTACGTCGATCGTCGTGTCGGGCATCCGTGGCTCCTGTGTGGGGTGGGTGGGTCGCCGGCTCAGCCGGGCTTTTCCCATCGATCGTGTATAAACGTAGCTCATGGTCGACGGGAATGCACGCCGCCCCGCGCTCGGGGCATCGCCGGCATGAACGCCGCGATCGCGTCCCCGGCCCGGCGCGCCGTCCCCCGCCGCGGACGTCTGGTCCGCCGCCTCCCCGTGCTCGCCCCCGCGCTCGTGGCCCTGCTCGCCGGGCTGTGGGCCGGGCTGCTGCGTCTCGGCCTCGACATCCCCGAGCTGCGCCCCGGCCTCGCCGCCGAGCACGGGCCGCTGCTCGTCCTCGGCTTCCTCGGCACCCAGATCGGCCTCGAGCGCGCCGTCGCGCTGGCTCGCCCCTGGGCCTTCGCGGTGCCCGCGGCGGCCGCCGCCGGCGCCGTGTGGCTGCTCACCGGGCTGCCCGCCGAAGGCGGCCAGGCGCTGCTGGCGCTCGGCGGCGCGGGCCTCCTGGTCGTCTACGTCCACGTGCACCGCATCCAGCCGAGCTGGCACAACGTCGTCATGGCGCTGGGCGCGGCGGCCTGGCTGATCGGCGCGCTCGTCTGGCTGGGCGGGGCGCGGCTGGCGACGGTCGTGCCGTGGCTGGCGGCCTTCCTGGTGCTGACGATCGTCGGCGAGCGGCTCGAGCTCTCGCGCATGCGCCATCCGCCCCCGCGCGTGCGCCACATGCTGCTCGTCGCCGTCGGGGCGTTCCTCGTGGGCGTCGCGCTCGCCGGGACGTGGCCGGAGGTCGGCGTGCGCCTGGCCGGCGCGGGCCTGCTGGCGCAGGCCGCGTGGCTGGCGCGCTACGACGTCGCGCGGCGCACGATCCTCATGACCGGCGCCACCCGCTACATGGCCGCCGCGCTCATGGCCGGCTACTTCTGGCTCGCGGTCGCCGGCGTCGTGTGGATGGCCGACGGCGCGCTCCTCGGCGGCGGCTTCGCCTACGACGCGATGATCCACGCGATCTTCCTCGGCTTCGTGATCTCGATGGTCTTCGCGCACGCGCCGGTGATCGTCCCCGCGGTGCTGAACGTGGCGCTGCCGTACAACCGCGCCTTCTACGGGCCGCTGGTGCTGCTGCACGCATCGCTGGTGGTGCGGCTCGCCGGCGACGCCGCGGGCGACGCGACCGCCTGGCGCGTCGGCGGCGTGCTCAACGAGGTCGCCATCCTCGGCTTCGTCGGCCTCGCCGTCGTCACCGCCGTGCGGGCGCGCCGCCTCTAGGTTTACGCCTCGTGACAGGCGCGGCGAAGCTCACTTCCCATCAGGCGGCGGACAAGATCAAGGACAGCAATCACGAGGTCGTCCAGCGAATCAACGACTTCACGCGTGCGACGTTCCGCACCCGGGGCGGGCGTATGGGGTCAGGAATGGGTCTTTTGTTGGAGGGTCTGTGGGGCTACCACATGAGCGCGGTCCTCGAGCCGTACGGCATCGAGATCGCCTGGATCGCGGACGACCAGTACAACGACTACGCGTGCGTCGACATAAGGGAGGCCTGGGACCCTGACACGCGCTCCGGAGAGCTTCTGCGCATCGAGGCTAAGCCCGGATCCACCGGGTCGGTAGGTCGGGTCCGTCCGGTCTGGAAAGAAGAATGACCTCCTGAGCAGGCATTTTGCGGCTGTATGGGGCAGCCGGGGCCTGTGGTCAGGAGGTCACCTTCGTGGTGCACGATGACACGGCCGTCGGACTGGATGGCCTGCGGGTCGAATTTGACGATGAGCGGGTCGTCTCCGACGCCGGCGTGATGCTGGCCGCGACGCTCGCCGGCCGGCTGGGGCTTGAGGCGCTGGCGGCCGATTCGGTGCGGCTGCGGCGCGATCGGGCGGGCGCGGCGAACGCTGGGCGCAAGGTCATGGCGCTGGTGTTCGCGATGATCCTCGGGGCCGACAGCATCGATGACTGCGCGCTGCTGCTGGCCGGGCGCACGCGGCGACTGTTGGGCGGCTGGTTGCCCGCGCCGTCGACGCTCGGGACGTTTCTGCGGGCGTTTACGTTCGGGCATGTGCGCCAGCTCGATGCGCTACTCGGCCGCGCGCTGCAGCGCGCCTGGCAGGCCGGCGCCGGGCCCGGCGCCGGGCGGCTGGTGATCGATGTCGACAGCTTCGTCGGTGTGGTCTGCGGCCGGCTGTAGCAGGGCGCCGCCTACGGCTACACGAAGGTGTTGGGCTATCACCCGATCCTCGCCACGCGCGCCGACACGCGCGAGGTGTTGCACATCCGCCTGCGCAAGGGCTCGGCCAACACGCAGAAGGGCATCGAGCGCTTCGTCGACGAGCTGATCGCCCGCGTCGAACGCGCTGGCGCGACCGGCGTCAAGCTGCTGCGGGCCGACTCGGGGTTCTGGAACACCAAGGTCTTCGAGCGTCTGGAGCGGGCCGGCTGGGACTACTCGATCGCGGTGCGGATGACCAAGACCGTCCGCGCCGCCGTCGAGCAGATCGACGAGCAGGCCTGGCAGCGCATCGACGGCTACCCCAAAGACGGCGAGGCGCAGATCGCCGAGACCACCTATGGCGGGCGGCGGCTGATCGTGCGGCGCACCCGCCTGCTCGGCGCCCAGGCGCAGCTGTGGCCCGACTGGCGCCACTTCCCGGTCCTGACGAACCGCACCGAGCAGCTCGCGCTCGTCGAGGCCGAGCACCGCGATCACGCCGTCGTCGAACAGGTCATCGCCGACCTCAAGGACCAGGCGCTGGCGCACTTCCCCTCCGGGCGCTTTCACGCCAACGGCGCCTGGACCGTCCTCGGCGCGCTCGCGCACAACCTGCTGCGCTGGACCCAGCAGCTCGGCCTCCCGCAGACGACCGTCCGCGCCGCCCGCACCCTGCGCCGCCGCCTCCTTCAGATCCCCGGCCGGCTGACCCGTCACGCGCGCGGCTGGACGCTACACCTGCCCGCCCGCTGGCCCTGGCACGGCGACTACATCAACGCGCTCAACCGCATCCGCGCGCTGCCCGCCGGCGCCTGACAGCACCGCGCGCTCACCGACGACACGCAAGACGCTCTCGGCCCCCAGCGGCCGCGCTCCCCGCTGCCAAAACCGCGATCGGTCGCCGCCCAGCCAGCGCCAAACCGCCCGCCGAACACGATCACCATCGCCAGATCAGCCCGACGCGGCCCGGCCACGCACAGCATCGACGCATCTTCACCGACCAGCCACCCAGATCGGTGGATCCGGGCTAAGACAATGAACCTCGGAGTGGACGAGCCTAAGGGCCACTTCGCCGAACTTGCCGAGAACATCGGGAAGGAGGATCTCCTTTTGGTGCTGGTGTGGCGCTGGGCCTCGGCGGGCGTTGGCGGCGTGCGCGTCTGGCCGAAGGTCGAAGACGTGTTCATCGACAGGGCGCTGCCGCTGGCCGCTTTGAGGGATGCGCTCCACATCGCGCGGGGAGGGTCGTTCGTCGACCGCGCATCCTGCCCGGACGGCTGCCGCCCGTGCTTGTGCCAGCACCACGGCGAGCCGCTCAACGCCAAGAGGAAGCGAGAGCGGCTTCAGGGCCCCGAATCGGCCAGGCCGAGCGCGAAGGTGTCCTTCGCCTCGAACTTCGGCGGCCTGAAGCGCATGCTCGCCACCCGCGGCGCTGACGCGACGGCGGTCAAGTACGGCTTCTGCGAACGCTCATCCGCGGCTCGGACGTTCGTGGAGTTCATGGCAAGGACCTCGACGACGCGCTGAGCGAGTGGCCGGCCCGAGAGGCCAGGCCGAGCACCTCCGCCGTGGCGGCGAGGTCGACGTCGACGATCGACCGCTCGAGGTTGCGGAGCACGCGATGCAACGACGCCACCGCTTCGGCCACCGCATAGAGTCGATCCTCGTCCTCCTCCGGAGGCGCCGGCAGTGCGATCGTCAGCAGGTCACCGACGTTCACCCGCGGCAGGTTCGCGCCGGCGACGAGGCGCATGACGCGCGCGGTGAAGGGCTCGCTCCGTATCTGCATCGCCAACAGATGCGCGGCCTCCGGCTTGACGGGCCGTAGCGGGACCAGGTCGGTGCTGCACACCCCTGCCGTGGCCGCCACGATGCACTTCCGAAGGTTCGGCCTCAGCTTGCCGTACAGCACATCACCGGGCTCGAAGCGGAACTTGCTCGACCTGATGCCGGCATGGCCAGCGTCGATAGCCTCGTACTCGCCCGTGCCGGACCGGACGTGCTCCAGGCCTACGTACGCGCACTCGTCGGGAATGTCCCGCGGCTTGGCCTGGGCGCGGACGGGGGTGAGGCTCTCCCCGACCGCTCGCAGGCGCCAACCGGGCGG
>JANJUA010000342.1 GCA_024710825.1 Solirubrobacteraceae bacterium | reverse complement strand
AGGAAGACGAGCCCCGCGACCACCTGCACGAGCCCGATCGTCCGCTGGGCGACCGTGTCGTTGTCGCCGAGCATGCCGGCGTCCAACAGGTGCAGGAACCCCGACCACAGCGCGTCGTCGACGCTCGCGTACCCGTCGGTGATCCAGGCGGCCGCGGCCGACGCCACCCACACGACGCCCACCACGGCCAGCAGGGCCGCCAGACGGCCGCCGGTGCTGCTCGCCAGGAGCAGCAGGCGGCCGCGCAGCCGGGCGCGGCTCATCGTCGCGGTGCGGGCACGCTCAGGCCATCCCCCGGGCCGCACGCTGCCGAAGCTCGTCCTCGCGCTCCTCACGGGCCAGCGCGTTGAGGAAGACCACGACGAAGGCGAACCCGAAGACGAACAGCTCGATGAAGCACATGGCGGCGCCTCCGAGCTGCTGGTCGGTCAGCGGGTTCAGTCCCCGAGCGGCGGCCGTCTCCGCGAACGCGGGATAGAACTGCGTTCCCATGAACGTCAGCGGCAGGCAGATGGCCGCCGTGACGCCGCGCGAGGCGCCGAGGATGGCCAGGCGACCGAACCGCGGCTGGCGCCGGCGCGAGCCGAGCGGGTCGACGACGATCCACCAGAGCAGGACGCCGCTGTAGAAGAGCGTCGCGTGCTGGAGCAGGTGGAGCGCGGGGCTCGTCTGCGTGGCCTGCATCGCGAACGGCAGGCTCCAGGCGATCTGCGAGGCGCCCCACAGCGGGACGATCAGCCACGGGTTGGTCAGCAGCGCGGTGACGTGGCCGAGGCGGCCGCCCGGCGCGGCCAGTCGGAGCGCGGCCTTGGGCAGGCCGAGCGTCAGCAGCGGGGCGCGCAGGCCGAGCACGAGCAGCGCGGGGACGACGTCGGCGAGGACGACGTGCTGGACCATGTGGACGGACAGCAGCTCGTCCGACAGCGTGGAGACCGGCGGAGCGCCGATCGCGACCAGCGCGGCGGCGCCGATCGCGAACGGCACGACGTGGCCGGGGCCCACGCGCGCGCCGCCGGGGCGGCCGCGGGCGCGGCGGACGAGCAGGCCGAAGACGACGAGATAGGTGACGGCGACGGGCAGCACGACGGCGAGCTGCGCCGTCGCGGTGCCGGCGGCGAAGGGCACGCGGGGCCTCCAGGGAGACGTGGGATCAGGGACGTGCGCGCGAGCCGCTGTACGGTCTCGCGCCGGAGGCGCGCCGCCTCGGACCGGGAGCGGTCGCCGGCACCGCCTCGCGCACGCGCGTCAGCTCGGACGCAGGCCGTTCACGGGGGTGTCAGACGGCGCGCGGCGCGGCAGGAGGAGGCCGCGTCGCGAGGCCGCTGGCGAGCAGCAGGCCGCTGTACAGCAGCAGCAGCGGCCGCTGACGACCGGGCGCCAACGCCACGTGCCGCGTCCGGCGGCGGGGCCGCGGCGCGCATGCGGAGCGCAGCCGCGTGAGGGTCCCGGCGCCGACATAGCGCCCGAGCAGCAGCGGGACGACGAGGCAGGCGAACGGCGCCATCGCCGCCACGCCCACGTCGCCCGTGGCCGCCGCCGTCGCCAGCACGGCCCCGAGGAGCCCGAGCACGAGCGCCGGCAGCAGCCGGTGATGTCTGCGCAGAGCGGTCACGGCGCGACGATCATAGCCCGGGCTCGGCGACATCCTCTCGGCCTCGTGCCGGGCGCCGACGCGCTCAGGTGAGTGCGTCGCAGTCGCCGCGGGCCCACGCCGCGTACCGCTTCGCCGAGCGTCGCACCGCCCCCGCCGCGCCGGCGTCGATGGTGCGGCCGAAGTTGTCGTAGAGGCGGTCGAAGGCGAGCGGCTCGACGGCGGCCGCGATCCGCTCCACCACGGCTGCCGAGAGCGGGATCCGGTTCGGGTAGCTGCGCAGGAAGGTGACGGTCGCCCGGTCCGCGTTGACCTGCACCGTGTCCGAGCTGAGCAGGACGCCGGCGCCCCGCGCTCCCGCCGACCAGTGGAGGACCGCGCTGCCCGGGAAGTGGCCGCCGAGCTGGTGCAGGACGAGGCCGGGCGCGAGCTCGCGGCGCCCGCTCCAGGCGCGGATCGCCGGGTCGGGGCGCGCGACCCAGGCCAGGTCCGGCTCGGCCACCAGCACCGGTGGACCGCCCAGCGCCCGGCTCCACTCGACCTGGGCGCCGAACATGTGCGGGTGGCTGGCTGTGATCGCGAGGACGTCGCCCGCTGCGCGGATCCTCTCGACGACGTCCTGGTCGAGGAAGCCCGGGGGGTCCCAGAGGACGGTGCCGGCGTCGGTCGCCACCAGGTGACCCTGCTGCCCGATCCCGACGGCGGGCTCGACCCGGACCCCGAGCAGGTTCGACTCGAGCTGCTCGAGGCGCGCTCGGTGTCCCTCCTCCGCCAGGCGCTCAAGGGTCGTCCAGCGCTGCCCCTCGGCCGGCACCCACTGCCGCTCGTCGGCGCAGATCGCGCAGACCCGCTCGGTGTCGGCGTGCTCGACGCCGCAGGTCGAGCAGATCGCGACCGTCATCGACCACCCGCCCGGAAGACGGCGATCGAGTCGCTGCCGAAGCCGGCCGCGTATACGTGCTTGCCGTCCGGGCTCACGGCGATGGCGCCCACGCCCCTCAGCGCTCGGCCTGGGCGGCAGCCCCGCGTCGGGCGCGCGGTCACGCAGCCCAGGCGGCCGCGCGCCTGCCTGACGGAGCCGGAGCCGGCGTCGCGCGTGAAGACCGCGACGGCGCCCGGCTTGAACGCGGCCACGTAGACGCCGGCGCCGTCGGGCGAGACGGCCACGCCCTCGGGAGCGCCGAGCGCGCGGCCGATCTGGCAGCCGGATTGCGGTACGTGGGTCACGCACCCGGGGTACCCGGTCA
>JANJUA010000335.1 GCA_024710825.1 Solirubrobacteraceae bacterium | reverse complement strand
CGTGCGCCCCGGGGAGGTCGTCGAGGATCTTGGCGCCGTCGACGGTGATGATCGGGCTGTAGCCGACGTAGACCGACTCCCGGCCCGAACGGGCGAAGTCCTTCCACGCCTCGAACGTCGACTGGAAGAACGCTGCCATGTTGCCGCCCCGCGAGCGGCCGCTGCGCTCGACCAAGGAGACGTAGATGTCACGGCGCTCGTCGTCGTCGAGGTCGAACGGGTGGTCGCGGAACTTCGACACCTTGGGGGTGCGGGCGCGGACCTTGCACTCCTCGTCGATGATCGCGTGGAAGTCTTGCGCCGGCGTGGCGGCAAGATCGAACGTGGGCCAGCGGTACTTCAGGGGGAACTGCGAGGCCAGGGCGTCGTTGACCAGCCGGGTGCCGACCTGCGACTCGAACGGATAGGTGTAGAGCTGCGGATGCCCGTCGAGGAATCGGTGGGTGGTGTTGCCGCCGTTCTCGTACATAGCACCGATCATCAGCAGGCGGAAGTCGGTCACTGCGGTGGCTCCTTGAGGCTCGAGAAGAGGGCGCGGACACGAGCGCGCTCCGGGCGCGGACGAAACGGAAACCCTAGGGAAAGGCTCGTGGGTACCGCCTCGACGCCGAAGACCTGGTTCCCGTGCGGCCAGACCAGGCTCGCGACCACCTCGCCGGAGTCCACCCTGAGCGCATGGATGCCGCAGATGCTGCCGTCGATGTCCAGGCCGGGCGCGTACTGCCGGAACCGAGGGATGACCCGCGACGTCCCCACGAACGCCACATCTCCCCGGACGCAGAGGCCGCGAGTCCAGCCCGGGAGCCGTGCCTGTGCCACGAACCGGCCGTCGTGGATCGTCCCGACCTCGCCGTAGCCGGAGTTGTCGACCCACAGCTGCCCTGCATGGAGGCGAGCCGAGTGCGGTCTCGTCAGACCTCGCGCGCAGACCTCGCGCGTGGCGCCCGAGAAGATGACGCCGCGGCCGTCGACCGCCCAAGCCCGATGACCTGGGCGTCGCCCGCCGGGCGCGTCGACCGACGCCGAGAAGAACGATCGCGCGAGGTCGTCGCCGGCCGCGATCGAGTTCAGCTGGAGGTGGTTGGTCGTGTGGTCCTCCACGGCCGCCGGCCACCAGACCCGCTGCCAGCCGTCGTCGCCGTAGGAGAGGCGGACGATGGCGTCCTGTCCCACCGCGTTCCCGTGCAGGACACCGCCGATGAGGGCGAGATCGTGGAGATAGAGAGCACCGGGCAGAAAGCGGATGCGGCGCGGCACGAGCGGGCTCCCGGGCTCGTCCAGTGGGGTGAGCTCCACGAGCTGGTTGGGGTTGCGAGTTGCCGCGACGTGAACGCGTCCGTGAGCGATGTCGACCGCGATCCCGGATGGATGCGGCATCCGGAGGTACCCGACCTGCCGCCCAGGAGCGAGGCTCACGAGGAGATGCTCGTACTCCCGCCCGACGAGAAGGGTGATGTCGAGCTCCTCTAGAAGGTCCCAGAACGGGCCGCGCACCCGATGGCGCAGGAGCCCGCGCGGCGGCGGGCCGGCATCCTGCCACGCGCTGGCGATCTGCTCCGGACGCCGCCACGCCTCCGTGTGCACCCGCCAGTGATCCTCGCTCACAGGGACCGACGGAGTCCGATCGCTCCTCGGTACATGCGCAGTGCCGAGGCGTAGTTCGTCGTCGAGCGCCCGCCGTGACGCGCCGTGGCGAGGATGGGCACCTCGACGACCGGGTAGCCCTCCCGTCCGCAGATCGCCATCGCCTCGGCGTCGATGAGGTCGCCGTCGCTCTGGAGCCTCAGCAGACGGTCGAACTCGCGGGGAAAGACCTTCGGGGTGCCGTTGATGTCCCACGTCGCCAGATCGAACAGGGCTCGGCACTCGAGGTTGTAGATGACCGATCCGAGGCGACGGGGCCAGCTGTCTCGTATGCGCCGGTTCGCCTTGACCATGACGCTCGGATACGCCAGGGCGTACAGCAGCAGCAGCGTCAGCATCTCGGGCTGTGTTCGCGCGGCGTTCGTGTAGCACAGGAGGTCGCCGGTGGCGGTGCTCAGCCCCGCCTTCACCGCTCGTCCCCAGCCGCCAGGCGCGAGCTCGACGACGCGGACCCCAGCGTGCCAGTCCGCGGCCTCGCGGCAGATCTCCGGCGTCCGGTCACGGCAGGCGTTCGGCACGAGGATGAGCTCGGCGTCGGCGGGCAGACGCGCCAGCGCCGCGCAGTAGCCGTCGACCAGGCCCTCGATGTGGTCGGCCTGGTCGTGGACCGGGAGGATCACCGAGACCGTCGTCATGCGCGCTCCAGCGCCCGCAGGGCCGCGTCCGCGATGCTCTCGGCGTCGAGTCCCAGTCGGCCCTTGAGATAGTCGGGAGAGCCCGTCAGACCCCGCGGCATCTCTCGAATCCCGCACCGAACGAGCCTGCAATCGACGCCATGCTCGGCGATGACCTCGGCGACCAGCGACCCGATGCCGCCGTCCACGTAGTGTGCCTCGACGGTCACCGCGAGATCGGCACGCTGCAGCACGTCGGACAGCTCCTCCGCTGGCGATGGGCGCACGCTCGACACGATCGCGACCGTCGTGTCGACGCCGCTCTCACGAAGCAACTCGGCGGCGCGGATGGCGTCACGGGCCATCGTGCCGAGCGCGACGACGACCGCGTCGCCGCCATCGCCGATTGTCTCGATCCCGCCGAGCCGGAATCGTCCCTCGAGCCCTGGTACGACGCCCGGCTCCTTGCCGATGCGGAGGTAGGTGGGGCCCGGAAGCTCGTGGACCTCCCGAAGAGCGGCGACCGCTTGATCGGGATCCGCCGGGGCGACGATGGAGATGTCGGGCTGGGCGCGCATAACCGCCACGTCCTCGAGCGCATAGTGCGTCACGCCGTTGTGCCCGTAGTCGAGGCCGGCACCCACACCGACGATCCGCACGGGGAGCTGGTGGAGGATCGGGCCGTTGCGCACGAACTCGTAGGGACGCAGCGAGGCGAACGTCGCGATCGAGTAGCAGTACGGGCGCAAGCCAGCCTCGGCCAGGCCGGTGGCGAGCCCGATCATGTTCTGCTCCGCGACACCCACGTTCAGGAACCGGTCGGGAAAGCGCTCGGCGAAGGGCTCCCAGACCATGAACCCGAGGTCGCCGGTCAGGAGCACGACCCGCTCATCTTCCTCGGCGAGCCGGGTCAGGGCCGAGGCGAACGCGGCTCTCATGCGCGGAGCTCCGCGAGCGCGCGCGCGTGCTGCTCGGCGTCGAGCGGAAGATAGTGCCACTCGATGCGCGATTCCATGAAGGACACTCCCTTGCCGAAGGTCGTGCGGCACAGCAGGAGATGCGGCGGACCGTGCTCGACGTCCAGCGCGTGGATGGTCGCCGAGATCGCCTCGGCGTCGTGGCCGTCGACCTCGTGGACATCCCAACCGAACGCCCGCCAGCGCTCCGCCAGCGGCTCGCAGTCGAGGACGTCGCGGGTGTAGCCGAGCGCCTGCTGGCCGTTGACATCGATGAGCGCGATCAGGTTGGCGAGGCGATGGTGGCTGGCGAACATGGCCGCCTCCCACACCGAGCCCTCGTTGCACTCGGCGTCGCTCATTAGCACGAACGCTCGGCGGGCCGACCTCTGCAGGCGTGCTGCCAGAGCGGCGCCGGCGGCCACCGGTAGGCCCTGTCCCAGGGAGCCGGTGGAAAAGTCGATTCCGTCGACGACGTGCTCCGGGTGCACCCCGAGCATCGAGCCGTCGGCGCAGTACCGATCGAGGGCGGATGTGTCGAGGCGCTCGGTGGCGACCAAGGCGGCATAGAGCGCCAGCGCGGCGTGTCCCTTCGACAGCACCATGCGATCCCGGTCGACGCCCTGAGGTTCCTCGCGGCCCAACACGTCCCCGTAGAGCGCCGCCAGCATGTCGGCGACGGACAACGCCGACCCGATGTGCCCGACACGGGCGTGCATCGACCGGTCGACGATCTGCATGCGGATCTCTCTCCCCAGCGACATGGCCGGCAGCGTATGGCACCTCGGTGCCGTCCGACACACCGGTCGAAGGATGGTGCCGGGGCGCGCGGATATCCTCCCGCCGCTCGTGAGCGCCGTCCGCAAGCCCTCCCCCCGCCGGTTCGCGGCCGTCCTCGCGACGGCGCTGGGCACCGCCGTCCTCATCGGGATACTCGGGTACAGCCTGCGAACGCTCGATCGTGCGCCGGGGCTCTACGGAGACGAGGCGTGGATCGGCTCCATCGCCTGGTCGTTCGTCAACGGACACGGGTTCCGGCCGTCGCTCGCCGTGGGTGCCGGGGTGTACGAGGGCACGATCGACTTCTGGGATCCCCGCCTGGGCACGGCGCCGTTCATCCTCGCCGAGCTCATCGCAGGAACGTCCTACACGGCGTACCGCTTTGCGTCGTTCCTCCTCGGGCTCGTCGCCCTCGGCATCTTCGGCTGGACGCTCCGGCGCCGGTTCGGCTGGCCGATGGCGACGTGGGGCGTCGCGCTCCTGGCTGCCTCTTGGGGCTTCTACGCGGCCAGCCACTACATCCGGTGGGACGCGTTGGCCTTCGTGTTCGTGTGCACGATCCTCGCGCTGCTTCTGCGCGGGCCGGTGACGGCGTCGACCGCGCTGCTCGTCGGGTTCCTCACCGCCGTGAGCGCGGACGTCGAGTTCAGCGTCATGGCGATCACACCGGGGGTCGTCGTGTTGATCGTCTCGGCCGGCGCTCGACGGCTGCGTCGCGTCGGCGCCTTCGCTGCCGGGTTGGCGGCGGGAGGGGTCGCGTACGTGCTCGCGCATGGCGTCCCGTTCGGCGCACGAGCGCAGGAGCAGTTCGACGCCATCTACGGCAACACCTACGGCGTCCCGATGTTCGAGAGCCTGAAGGAGCTCAGCCTCGATCCTCTCGTGCGCGAGATCGACCGCTACGAGTTCATGACCTCTGCGGCCACGAACCAGGCATCGCGGCTCGCGGCGGTGACGCTGCTCGTCGGGGTGCTTGCGGCGATCGTCGCGATCGCCTATGCGATCAAGGATCTCCGCCGACCCGAGCCCGCGTATCCGCTGCTCGCCGTGCCCGGTGTTCTGTTGCTGTCGCACGTTCTCGGCCTGGCCCTCATCCAGGGCAACAAGACGCCGATGTACGTCTGGTACGCCTTTCCGTATGCGATAGCCGCGATCATCGCCTGTGGGCACATCTTGCGCCGCCGCCTGCCCGGGTCCGCTCCGCGTCGCATCGCCCTTCCTGCCACGGTCGCCGTCCTCGCGCTCCTCACGACCGTGGGTGCGACGGCGACGGTCCGTGACGTGCGGAGCATCCCGAAGGACCCGGCGCTCGACCCGGCGTTCGCCTCGTTCGCGTCCGCCGTTCGACCTGGAGAGACCGTCATGGGCGAGTGGCTCTACTGGTGGGCGTTCCGCGATGAGGACTTCCACTACAACAGCCTTGTGTGGCTCGACCGGTGGCTGCACGACGCATCGCTCGACCAGAGCTTCGCGCGGCTCTGCCCTGATGTGGTGCTGTACGACGACGTCTGGGACGGGCGGTACGACCAGACGGCCGATTTCGGTCGCCGGTTCCCGTCGCTGGCGCCGACAGACCCGGCCGAGCGTGAGCAGCTGCGAGAGCTGCTCCAACGGGACTACCGGGTGCGGGAGCAGGCGACGATCGGCGGACGGAACGTGGAGTTGTGGGAGCGCCGGGAGGCCGCCTGCGATGGCAGCCTGACGAGCCTTGGCTGAGGCTTGCGGCGTCTCGGCGACGCGATAGCGAATGGTCTTCAGCAGCCCCACCTTCCTCTTCGCCTTCCTGCCGCTCGTCCTCCTGGCGACCTGGGCGGTGCCGACCTGGGGGCGGCGCTTCGTCATCCTCGCCGCGTCGCTCGTCTTCTACGCGTGGGGCGTGCAGGAGTTCGTGCTGGTCGTCGTCGCGTCGACGCTGGTGGACTTCGGCCTCGCGCTAGGGATCGAGCAGGCGCGGCGCGCGGGGGCGCGCCGCAGGCAGCTCTGGCTGTTGACGGTCGGCGGCGTGCCGAACGGGGGGCTGCTGGCCTTCTTGAAGTACGCCGGGCCGGCGACCGAGCAGCTCGACGCGCTCGCGGCCCGGATCGGGCTGGACGGACCCGGGTCGATGGAGATCCTGCTGCCGATCGGGATCTCGTTCTTCACGTTCGAGAAGGTCAGCTACCTCGTCGACGTGCACCGCGGCGAGGTGCACGCCCGGCGCGACCCGTTCGACCTGCTGCTGTTCGTGTCGCTGTTCCCGCGCGCCATCGCGGGGCCGATCGTGCGCCTGCGCGAGATCCAGCACGAGCTGCACGCGCCCCGGCCGCGGGTCGAGGGCGTGCAGGAGGGCGCGATCCGCTTCACGCACGGCCTGCTGAAGAAGGTGCTCGTCGCCGACCAGATCGCCCCCGTGGCCGACGCCGCCTTCCAGTCGGCCAACGACGGGACGCTGACGATGGCGGGCGCCTGGATCGGCGCGCTCGCGTTCACGATGCAGCTCTACTACGACTTCTCGGGCTACAGCGACATGGCGATCGGCATCGCGCTCATGCTCGGCTTCCGCCTCCCCGAGAACTTCCGCCGGCCGTACTCGTCGCAGTCGGTCACCGAGTTCTGGCGCCGCTGGCACATGACGCTGTCGCGCTGGTTTCGCGACTACGTCTACATCTCGCTCGGCGGCAACCGCCACGGGGAGGCCGCGACGTATCGCAACCTGCTGATCGTCTTCGTCCTCACCGGGCTGTGGCACGGCGCGGCGTTCACGTTCGTCGTCTGGGGCCTGTACCACGGGGCGTGGCTGCTGCTCGAGCGGCGCTTCGGCTGGCGGGCGATGGAGGGATCGCCCGCGCGGCACGTCGCGCTGCGGCGGGCGAGCACGTTCCTCGTCGTGCTCGTCGGCTGGGTGCTGTTCCGCGCGGAGTCGGTGAGCGGGGCGGTCGAGTACTACCGGGCGATGGTGACGCCCAGCGCGGGGCTGACGCCCGCCGTCGACCAGGCGCTCAACCCGCAGGCGCTGGTGATCCTCGTGCTCGCCAGCGCGATCGTCCTGGCGCCCGGACGGCGCAGCGGCGGACGCTGGCTGGCGGAGGCCGTCGGCCGCGTGCCCGGTACCGTTCGCGCGGCGGCGCTCGGCGTCGGCCTGCCGCTCGCGCTGGCCTACTGCCTGGCCGGCAGCTCGTCCCCGTTCCTGTACTTCCAGTTCTGACCGTGCGCCGCCTGCTCCCCGTCGTCTGGCTCATGGCGCTCCTGCTGGCGCCCGCGGTCGCCTACGTGATGGGCGAGCGCCAGGGCCTGCTGGAGAACCGGCCCGCGACGCCGTTCCC
>JANJUA010000310.1 GCA_024710825.1 Solirubrobacteraceae bacterium | reverse complement strand
TCGCCGCCTCCGCGTCCGGGGGCGCGCGCGACGCCGGCGTCGATCTCGACGAGGACTCCTGTGCCGCGGGCGTCGCCGGGCTCGAGCACCCCGAGCGCCACCTCGCGATCGGCGCGCGGCTCGACGACCTGACCACGCACGAGGCGGTGCTCCGTCGGGCGCTCGACGCCTTCGGGCGCCTCGACGTCCTCGCGCACCTCGCCGCGGTCCTGCGCCGCCGGGCCACCGTCGAAGACGTCACCGAGGAGGACTGGGATCTCCAGCTCGACGTCAACCTCAAGGCGACCTTCTTCCTCAACCGCTCCGTCGCCCGGCTCTTCCGCGAGCAGGGCCGCGGCGGGCGGATCGTGAACTTCGCGACGCAGGGCTGGCAGACCGGCGGCTTCGGCGGCTCGGTCGTCTACGCGGCGAGCAAGGGCGGCGTCGTCGCGCTCAGCCGCGGGCTCGCGCGCACCTTCGCGCCCGACGCCATCACCGTCAACACCGTCTCGCCCGGTGCCGTCGACACCCCGATGATGCGCGACGGCATGAGCGACGAGGCCCTGGCCTCGTTCCTGGCGATGGTCCCGCTCGGGCGCCTCGCCGCACCCTCCGAGCTGGCCGGCATCGTCCTCTTTCTGTCCTCCGACCACGCCTCGTACATCACCGGCGCCACCGTGAACGTCAGCGGCGGCCAGCTCATGTACTGAGGCCGATCCGAACTGGAGTCCCCGAAATGAGCACCAAGCCACCGGCGACCGGTGTCGCCGCGGACATCCCGCTCGAGGAGCAGCTCGACTGGCTGCGCTCGATGCAGGAGATCCGCTTCTTCGAGGAGGAGTGCCACCGGCTGTTCGCGCGCGGCCTCGTGCGCGGGTCGACGCACCTCGCGCAGGGCCAGGAGGCGGTGAACGTCGGCGCGTGCCGTGCGCTGCGCGTCACCGACACGATGGCCTGCACCTACCGCGGACACGCCGCCGTGCTCGCCAAGGGCGCGCCGCTCGACCGCGCGTTCGGCGAGATCCTCGGCAAGGCCGAGGGGCTGTGCGGCGGCAAGGGCGGCTCGATGCACCTCACCGACATGAGCGTCGGCGCGATCGGCTCGTTCGCCATCATCGGCGCGCACCTGCCGATCGTGCTGGGCACCGCGCTGACCGAGCAGTACGAGGGCCGCGACGGAGTCAGCCTGTGCTTCTTCGGCGACGGCTCGACGAACATCGGCGCGTTCCACGAGGCGCTGAACATGGCCTCGATCTGGAAGCTGCCGGTGGTCTACGTCTGCGAGAACAACCTGTACGGGGAGTACTCGCCGTTGGCCACGACGACGCCGATCGAGCGGCTCGCAGACCGCGCCGCGTCGTACGGCATGCCGGGCGTGACGATCGACGGCAACGACATCGGCGTGGTGCACGAGACGATCGCCTCGGCGGTCGCACGGGCGCGCGCGGGGGAGGGGCCGACGCTCGTCGAGGCGCTGACCTACCGCCACAAGGGCCACTCGCGCTCGGATCCGGCCGCGTACCGGCCCGAGGGCGAGCTGGAGGCGTGGATGGAGCGCGATCCGATCGTCCTGCACGAGCGCGCGCTGATCGAGGCGGGCGTCGAGCAGTCCCGCTGCGAGGCGATCCGCACCCAGGCCGAAGCCGACGTCACGGCCGCCCTGGAGCGCGCGATGAGCTGGGCCGAGCCGTCCCCCGAGTCGCGACTGGAGCACGTCTTCGCATGAGCCAGACCATCACCTACAAGCAGGCGATCACGATGGCGATGGCCGACGCCATGGAGGAGGACGAGCGCGTCCTGCTCTTCGGCGAGGACGTCGCGGTCGCCGGCGGCGCGTTCAAGCTGTCCGAGGGGCTCCTGGAGCGTTTCGGCCCGCGTCGCGTGCGCGACACGCCGATCTCCGAGCAGGCGATCATCGGGACGGCGATCGGCTCGGCGCTGTCCGGGCTTAGGCCCATCGCCGAGATCATGTTCGCCGACTTCGCGGGCGTCTGCTTCGACGGCATAGCCAACGAGATGGCCAAGTACCGCTACATGACGGGCGGCCAGGTCACGATGCCGGCGACGATCCGCCTGGGCAACGGGGCGGGCACCGGGTTCGCGGCCCAGCACTCCCAGGCGGTCGAGAACTGGTTTCTGAACGTGCCGGGGCTGAAGATCGTCGTGCCCGGGACGCCGGCTGACGCCTACGGGCTGCTGCGCTCCGCCATCCGCGACCCCGACCCGGTGCTGTTCTTCGAGCACAAGCACCTGTTCGGCACGAAGGGCGAGGTCGAGGACGCGCCGGCGCTCGTGGAGATCGGGCGCGCGGAGGTGGTGCGGCCGGGGACCGACGTGACGCTCGTGGCCACGCAGCTCATGCGGCTGCGGGCGGTCGCGGCGGCGGAGGCGCTCTCCGCGGAGGGCATCTCGGTCGAGGTCATCGACCCGCGCTCGCTGGTGCCGCTCGACGTCGCGACCATCGGGGAGAGCCTGGACCGCACGAACCACCTGGTGGTCGCCCAGGAGTCCTCGCACGACGGGAGCTGGGGCGCGACGTTGGTGGCGCGGCTGATGGCGACGCACTTCGAGTCGTTGGACTCGCCGCCGCTGCTGGTGGGTGGCGACGACACGCCGATCCCCTACGCGGGGCCGCTGGAGGAGCTGTGGATCCCGAGCGTGGACCGGATCGCGGACGGCGTGCGCCGCACGCTCGCCTACGGGCATCCCGCATGAGGAGCGCCCGGAGGCCCTCGGCGGCGAGGTCCGGCGATATGCGGCGAGATGCGGCGAGATGCGGCGAGGTGCGGTGCGAGGGCGGTTTTTGACGTGACGTCGATCTCCCCCGCTCACGGACGAGAAGTGACGGCACGTGCCCCTCGCGTGAGCGCGTCGCCGGTGGCGCGGCGCGTGGCCGCGCGCCTGGGCGTCGACCTGGCGGCGCTGACGGGCTCCGGCCCGCGCGGGCGGGTCCTGAAGACGGACGTGGCAGCCGCGGCGCGGTCCGCGTCGGCGGTGCCCGTCGCGGGCTCGGCCCACGCCGTGTCCGCGGCGCGGCTCCAGCCGGCGCCCGCGGCGGCGCTGACCGTCGGCTCCGCGCAGACCGCGCCCGGCGCGGCCGGGTTCTCGCTCGAGGTCGATGTCGACCTGGCCGCCGCGATCGAGCTGCGCGCCCGGCTCGGCACCACCGCGCCCACGCTCGACGACTTCGTCGTCAAGGCCTGCGGGTCCGCGCTGCGCGGCGATGGTGCCGGCGATGGCATCGCCGTCGCCCTCGCCGGCCGCGACGGCTTCGTCGCGCCGGTCGTTCGCGATGCCGCGGCGCGCTCGCTCAGCTCCATCGCCGCCGAGATCCGCAGGCTCGCCGAGCGGGCGCAGGCGGGCGCCGTCACCTCCGACGACGTCGCCGGCGCCGCGCTGACCGTCGTGAGCCTCGCCGACCGAGGGGTCGACCGCGTCTCCGGCGCCGTCGGCGCCGCGCTGCTGTGCGTGGGCGCGGTGCGCGAGCGCCCGGCGGTCGTCGACGGGACGGTCGCGGCGCGGCCCGGCTGCACGCTGACGCTCACCTGCGAGCGCGACGCCCTGCACGACGCCGCGGCGTTCCTCGCAGCGGTGCGCACGGCGCTCGAGGCGCCGCTGACGCTCGCGCTCTGAGCCGGTCCGGGCGGAGTTGGCGCGGACGAGGTAGGGGTTCCGCGCCGACGCGCGAACACCTGACCATGCCGTCCGATCACGACATCGCCATCCGTGACCTCCGCCGTCCCGTCTGGGAGTGGGGGCCCGAGCTGTCGAGCGCGGAGCGCGACGAGCTGGACCGGCTCCGCGCCGAGCACCACGACCTGCTCGCCCGCGTGCA
>JANJUA010000284.1 GCA_024710825.1 Solirubrobacteraceae bacterium | reverse complement strand
CAGGAGCCGCTGCACGAGCTTGACGGCGGCGGAGCCGAGATGTGTCTGGTTGCGGCTGCGCAGCATGACCACGCGCTCGCTCTCCACCGCCCGGCCGGCAAACGCCTCCATTCCGGTGCACCGGGTAGCGGTCCGGTGTAGTCGAACGCCACGTCGGTGAAGGTCAGGTCGCCATAGAACCGCATGGCCTTCTCCATGTCGGTCACACCGAGACCGATGTGATCCACGCCCAGCATCATTGGTCGTCCTGCTCGATGGTTCGAGGCAGCTTGCTCGCGAGGAAGGCCCGAGGGAAACAGAATTGGGCGTCCGATTGACGTGGCGGCCTTGTCAATCGCCGGGCATCCGCCGGGCCGTATGCGAGACTCCGGCGCTTCACGGCGGGCGACCGGGGGCGCGCCCGTCTGCACGCGCGGCGCAAGACGCCCGCGCCGGTCCGGTGATACGCACGCCCTCGCGAAGCACGAAAGGGCAGGGCAGCATGGGCACAGGACGCACGGCAGAGACCACGGAGGAACGCGCGCTGTCGCGCCGCCGCTTCCTCCAGACCGCAGGGGTGGCGGCCGCAGCGGCCGGGATCTCCCAGGCGGCGCCCGCCGATGCGGCCCCCCGCGAGCGCCGCGAGCCCGCCTCCGGCGGCAAGCTCCCCCGGCGGCCGAACATCCTGCTCATCATGGTCGACGAGTACCGGTTCCCGCCGGCGTACGAGTCGCAGGCGCTCAAGGACTATCGCGCCAAGCACTACACCGCCGAGGAGACCCTGCGCGACAACGGGTTGGAGTTCACCAACCACTACATAATGACGGCCGCGTGCGCCCCGAGCCGCGCCTCGTTCTTCACCGGCCAGTACCCGTCGCTGCACGGCGTCAGCCAGACCGACGGCGCGGGCAAGGGCGCCGTCGAGAACGACATCTTCTGGCTCGACCCCGACAGCGTGCCGACCCTCGGCGACTACTTCCGCGCCGGCGGTTACGACACCTACTACAAGGGCAAGTGGCACGCCTCGCTCGCCGACATGCACGTGCCCGGGACCTGGAACCAGCTCTTGAGCTTCGACGAGGACGGGCAGCGCAACCTCGCCAAGGAGGAGGTCTACCTCCAGGCCAACCGGCTGGACGAGTTCGGCTTCGACGGCTGGATCGGTCCCGAGCCGCACGGCGCCAACCCGCTCAACTCGGGCTCCTCGGCCAGCGCCGGCCCGGGGCGCGACCCGAAGTACGCCGCCCAGACGGTCGAGCTGCTCGACCAGCTCGCCGCCCGCGGCCGGCGCGACAACCCGTGGCTGGTCGTGAGCTCGTTCGTCAACCCGCACGACATCACCGTGTGGGGCGAGGCCACCCGGCGCATGGAGGGGTGGAACCTGGACGGTCAGCTCGAGGGCACCAAGGTCCCCGACGAGCTCTTCGACGAGGCGCTGTACAAGGCCACCAGCGAGGAGAGCCTCGCCAACAAGCCGACGTGCCAGAGCAGCTACGTCGAGACGTACCCGAAGATGCTGCAGCCCACGGAGAACTCGCTGGCCTACCGCAAGTTCTACTACCAGCTCCAGGAGAACGTGAACCGCGAGATCCAGAAGGTGCTCGACGCGCTGGCCGAGCACCAGGGGATGGCGGAGGACACGATCGTGATCTTCACCTCCGATCACGGCGACATGCTGGGCGCGCACGGCGGCATGTTCCAGAAGTGGCACCAGGCCTACGAGGAGACCACGCACGTGCCGTTCATCGTGCACAACCCGAAGCTGTTCTCCGGGCGCAGGCAGATGGACACCCTCACGAGCCACGCCGACGTCCTCCCCACGCTGCTCGGCCTCGCGGGCCTGGACGAGCGCAAGCTGCGCAAGAGCCTGGTCAAGACCCACAACGAGACGCAGCCGCTCGTGGGGCGCGACCTGTCGGGGCTGATCCTCGGCGAGACCAAGCCGGGCGCCGTCGACGACCCCGTGTACTTCACGACCGACGACGACATCAGCCGTGGCAAGGAGCAGGTCTCTCTCCTCAACCACATGTACGAGTCGGTCGTCTCGCCCAACCACCTCGAGACGGTGGTGGCGAACCTGCCGACCGGCGCGGACGGCGCAGCGGAGAAGTGGAAGTTCAGCCGCTACTACGACTCCGCGCAGTACTGGTCGGACCCGGGCAACCCGCCGCCGTCGCGGCGGCTGCTGGCGGCGCTGACCCCGGAGGGCAAGGACGTGACGACGTTCGTCCACGGCAACGTCGAGCACGCGGGGACGCGGCCGGCGGACGTGAGCGTCAAGCGCCAGGCCCCGATCGACCAGGTCGAGGTCTACAACGTCACGCGCGACCCGCTGGAGCTCGAGAACCTGGCGCTCAGCCGGGACCCGGGGGTGCGCGCCGCCATCAAGCGGCTCGACGGCCTGCTCGAGCAGCAGTGCGGCGCGATGCGCCGGACGCCGCGCAGCGGGACGGTGCCGGGACAGCGCGGCTGCTGAGCCCGTGGCCGCGCCGGAGGGCATGGCCCGGGTGCCGGAAGGCGCCTTCCTGATGGGCAGCGACCGCTTCTACCCGGAGGAGCGGCCCGCCCATCGGGTGAGCGTCGACGGCTTCTGGATGGACGAGCATCCGGTGACCGTCGCCGAGTTCGGACGCTTCGTGGCGGCCACCGGTTACGTCACGCTGGCCGAGCAGGCGCCCGACCCCGCGGACTACCCGGGCGCCGACCCGGCGCTGCTGGTGCCCGGGGCGCTCGTCTTCACCCAGCCGTCAGGCCCGGTGGACCTCCGCGACCATCGCCACTGGTGGTCGTGGGTGCCGGGCGCCCAGTGGCGCCACCCCGAAGGGCCCGACAGCGACGTCGAAGGGCGCGACGACCACCCGGTGACCCAGGTCGCCTACGAGGACGCGGCGGCGTACGCGGCGTGGGCGGGCAAGGCGCTGCCGACGGAGGCGGAGTGGGAGCGCGCCGCCCGCGGCGGGCTGGAGGGCGCGGTCTTCTGCTGGGGCGACGACCCCGCCCCCGGCGGCCGCGCGATGGCCAACACCTGGCAGGGCCGCTTCCCGTGGGAGAACCTGGCGCGCGCCGAGGAGGCCCGGACCTCCGCGGTCGGACGGTTCCCTCCCAACGGCTACGGCCTGTCGGACATGGCCGGCAACGTGTGGGAGTGGACGACCGACTTCTTCACCCCGCACCACGAGCCCTCCAAGGCGTGCTGCGCGCCGCACAACCCGCGGGTCGAGAGCCCTGAGCACAGCCACGAGCCGGGCGCGCCGGGCGCGCACATCCCGCGCCGCGTGATCAAGGGCGGCTCGCACCTGTGCGCGCCGAGCTACTGCCTGCGCTACCGGCCGGCGGCCCGCCAGGGCGAGGCGGTCGACACGGCGACGAGCCACATCGGCTTCCGCTGCGTCGTCCGAGAGCCCGCGTAGCTCGGGCGGTCGTCGGCTAGCCTGAGCGTTGCTTCGGCCCGGACGAGACGCGCGCCGTACCCGGTATCGCAAAGACGACGCGCCTACACAGTCGATCAACGTGGAGGTGCGTCATGTCCTGGGTCCTGATCCTCGTCGGCGGAGCGTTCGAGACGGTCTGGGCGCTCGCCCTGAAGAGGTCGGACGGCCTGACCCAACTTGGCCCGAGCGTGATCTTCCTCGTGGCGATGGTCCTCAGCATGATCTTCCTCGCCCTGGGCCTGAAGAGCATCTCCGTCGGCGCGGGCTACGCGGTCTGGACGGGCACCGGCGCCGTGGGCACGGCGCTGGCGGCCATGATCCTCTTCGGGGAGTCGGCGAGCGTCTGGCGCATCCTGCCGATCGGCCTGATCGCCGCCGGCATCGTCTGGCTGGCCCTCGCAGAGGGCTGAGCGCGGGCCTCCCGACGCGCGCGGCGTCTGGAGGCCCAGCGGGTCAGTTGTCGGTCTGCCAGGTGAAGTCGCCCGGGGGCTGCGAGAACCAGTTCTCGTAGGCCTGCTGCTGCACGGGTTGCAGCGCGGGCGGCAGCGGCGCCTGGATCTCCTCGCTCGTCGCCTTGTCGAGCAGCGCGTCCAGCCGCCGCACCAGCGCCTTGTCGGACCGGTTGGCGCCGCGCTTGTCGTAGACGTTGTCGAGCTCGCGGCGGCCGTCCTTGAAGGCGTAGTTGTACGTCTCGTGGTGGATCGCCCGGGACTCGTCGATCTCGAAGCCGCCGTCCTTCCAGAACGCGTAGCGCGCCAGCTTGCCATGCGGCGTGCGGACGCCCGTGATGTGGTTGGGCATGGGGTTGAGCTGCTGCGGAGTCGGGATCAGCGGCGATGTGCCCGGCTCGTCGGTCGCGTGCGCGATGTACGCGCGTCCGTGCGCCTTCGGGTCCTGGAGGATCGCCCCGACGTCCGCGCGGGCGGCGATCTGCGCGTAGTCGGAGTCGCCGCGCCAGTCGTTGCCGCCGGTGGCGAGCGTGAGCAGCAGCCCCGCCAGGTCGACGCTCGAGACGAGCTGCCTGCGGTCGACCTTCGTGTGCTTCGTCCAGCCGCCGGTCGGGTCCTTGACGATCAGCGGGACGCGGACGCCCTCCTCGTAGAAGGCGAAGCCCTTGCCGCGCATGCCGTGGGCGCCCGCGTACTCGCCGTGGTCGGCCGTGAACACCACGATCGTGTTATCGGCGAACGGCGAGTCCTCGAGCGCCGCCAGGACGAGGTTGACCTGCATGTCGACCTGCCGGTGCATGAGCAGGTACGTGTCGAGCATCTTCGTCCACATGTGCGAGAGCTTGCGGTTGTCCGGCATGACGCCGAACAGCTCGTTCTCGATCTGCTGAGAGCGCCGCTGCATCCCCGGCTTGTTGCGCGCCTTGCGCTCCAGCGCCGTCTCGTAGTTCTGGGGCAGGCGGTGGAAGATCGGGGGCGCGGTCGACTGCCCCTCCACCTTGCGCGTGAAGCGGGGGTACCAGGCGATGTCGTGCGGGTTGACGAGGCTCACGGTCGCCGCCCACGGCTTCTCGCCGGCGCCGCGCGAGCGGATCCAGTCCACGAACTGCCCGCGGATGAGCGGGTCGATCGCCAGCCCCTCCCCCGCGCCGCCGTTCGGCGACGGGCACGTGCCCGAGCCCGGCCAGTCGGCCGTGAAGCCGTAGCGCTCGTACGGGTTGGGCTCGCAGTTGCCCATCTGGTCGCCCGACAGATGCCACTTGCCGAACCAGTACGTGTCGTAGCCGTTGGCCCGCAGCATCGTGCCGTAGGTCGGGAAGCCCGGGTTGAGGTCCGTCGGCGGCGTCGTGGCGAACATCGCCGTCTGGTGGGTGTAGAGCCCGGTGACGAGCGCGGCCCGCGAGGGCGTGCACATGTTCGACGCCGTGTAGTAGTTCGAGAACCGCACGCCGTCGTCGGCGAGCCGCTCGATCGTCGGCATCGTCCTCCGGCGGAGCTTCGGCGGCAGGTAGACCCAGGGCGTGCGCATCTGGTCGACCATGACGACCAGGATGTTCATGCCCGGTCGCGGGCCGGCAGCTCGCGCCGAAGCGGTCAGCAGTCCGGGGGCGGCGGCCAGCGCGCCGGCCGCCAGGCCCGTCTTGGCGGTCTTCTCCAGCAGCTCTCGTCGCGTGACGGGCCGTGCTTCAACGGGGGACAATGCGCCTCCTTGATCGTCCATATATGCCGACCGACGGGCATCCGCGCCTGCCGCGCGACACGATGTCATCAGTGTGACAGATCGAGCGGCGCCAGCATGTCCGCAGCGTGACGATCGTCTACGGTGTCGCGCCATGGATGGCAAGGGACGTGCCGCACGAACGCGGCTTCACGGGTGGTGGGCGGCGTGGATCTGCGCGCTGGCGACGGCGATCGGCGGGGTGGCGCTCACGGGCACCGCATCGGCCGCGCGGGTGCTCTACGTGAGCGACGCGGCGGCCAAGGACGTCGGCTCGCTGACGCTGCTCGGACTCTCGGTCCCCGGCGGCGTGCCCTCGCCGCTGACGCCCCCGTCGATCGACACCGGCGGCGGCCCGCAGCACGTCGCGCTCACCTCCGACGGACGGTTCGCCTACGCGACCGCGGCCGAGCCGGGCCTGCTGCACGCCTACCGCGTCTCGGCCTCCGACGGGTCGCTGACGCCGCTCGCCACGGTGGCGGCGGGCATCGGCGCGCACGGCGTGTCGGTGACCCCCAACGGCCGCTTCCTGTACCTCGCCGCCCAGGAGCCGGGCACGGTCTACCAATACCGGATCGGCGCGGACGGCGTCCCGGTGCCGATGGAGCCCGCCAGCGTCCCCTCGGGCGACGGCGCCTCCGGCGTCGCGATCTCGCCCGACGGCGAATCGGTCTTCGTCACCAACCTGCGGGGCGCGTCCGTCAGCCAGTTCGACGTCGACCCGGCCAGCGGCGCCCTGACGCCGAAGGCGCCCGCGACGCTGCGCACCCCGCTGGCCCCCAGCGGGCTGGCCGTCGCGCCGAACGGGCGCTCGCTCTACGTGGCGACGCTCACCGGGCGCATCGCGCAGTTCGACATCGACCGCGCCGACGGCACGCTGCGGCCGATGCGGCCCGCGCGGGTCCGGGTCGGCCTCGGCGCGGCGGGCGTCGCGATCACGCCCGACGGGCGCTACCTGTACACGCCCAACGGCCTCGCCGACACGGTCTCGCAGTTCGCGATCGACCGCCGCACCGGTCGGCTCTCCCCGCTGAGGCCCGCCGCCGTCCACACCGGCGCGGGCCCCGAGGGGATCGCGATGGCGCCGAACGGCCGGGCCGTCTACGCCAGCGCCGCGGGCGAGAACGCGGTCACCTGGCTCACGATCGGCGCCAACGGCCGGCTCACCACGGCGGGCCGGCAGCCGCTCGCCGCGGGGATGGGCCCGCACGGCGTGACGGTCTCGCCGAACCAGGGCCCAGTGGCCCGGCTGACCGCGCCGCGGAGCGTGCGGGTCGGCAAGGCGGTGCGCTTCGACGCGCGCGCGTCCAGCGACCCTGACGGGTCCGTCCGGCGCTACCACTGGAGCTTCGGCGACGGGGTCGGCGACGGCGGCCGCACCGCGGTGGCCGTGCACCGCTTCGACCGCCCCGGCCGCTACACCGTGCGACTGCGCGTCGCCGACGACGAGGGCTGCTCGGCGACCCGCAGATACACGGGCCAGACGACGCTGTGCAACGGAAGCCGCGCCGCCGTGGTCACCCGCCGGATCACGGTGCGGCGGGCCGCTCAGGGCGGATAGAGCGGCAGCAGCAGGGCGCCGCAGGCGATCAGCGTCATGGTGCGCCGGTATCCGCGGGTCAACGCGAGGTACGCGAGCAGCGCGAACAGCGGCGCCGTGGCGCGCGTGTAGGACCAGTGGTCGCCGTAGGCCTGCGTGACGGCGACGGCCGCGAAGAGCACCGCGCAGACGCTGACGGACTCCAGACACCGTGCAGCGGCCCAGACCGCGAGCCCGGCGCCGACGGCGATCGCGGCGAGGTAGAGCGGGTTCGCGATCGCCAGCAGGAGGAACCGGCCGCCGTTGGCGACGTCACGGCCGGTGACGTCGAGCTGCCCGACCAGCGCGGAGAACGGGCCGGTGAACTGACCGTCGGGAGTCGAGAGATACGGGACGCTTCCGATGCGGACCGCGGCATACGCCTGCCAGGCGGTGTAGGCGGCAGCGGCAACCCCGGCGACGACCCACGCGGGACGCGGCAACGGTGCCGGGCGCAGGCGGTCGGGGAGCTGCGCGGCGGCTGCCACGCCGACGGCGAGCATCGCGATCGGCAGCAGCATCATGGTCTCGCGGGCGAGGACCGCCGCGGCGGCTGCGAGCGCCGCCCAGCCCCAGCGGCGCCGCTCCATGGCGACCACCGCCGCGACGAGCAGCGTGGCGGCCAGCGGGTCGGCGAGTCCCCGCACGGCGCCGAGGTACATCCCCGGCATGAGGCCGAGCGGCAGCCCCCACCACGCGCTGCGACCGTGGCGTTGCGCGGTGCCGGCCAGGAGTGCGACGAGACCGAGCACGGCGGCCCAGGCGACGAGCTGGAGGGTGACGGGCAGCAGGCTCGGCCGGCCGGCGGCGATCAGCCACGCGAGCGCCGGGTACAGAATGCGCTGCACGCGATAGGCCTCCGCGTCGAACGTGTGCAGGACCTCCGAGCCGTGCAGAAGCGGATCGGTGGCCAGGCGCCAGAAGAACTGGCCGTCGTAGCCCGGGCCCGCGAGCGGGTGCGCGTCGGCCGGCGGCCGCACGCGCGGGGCCAGCTCGCCGCCGAAGATGGCCAGGTCGACGACGTTCCCGTCGAATTGCGCGAGGACGATCAGCCAGAGCGGCGCCACCACCACCGCGGCGGCGACCACGACGAACCAGACGGGGGCACGCGCGATCCACGGGACAAGGCGGACGGCAGCGGTGGTCATCGTTCGCGGATCTCCAGGAGGCGAAGCGCGGGGACCGTGTGGAGTGCCTCGAACGCGATGGCGGCGGTCATCTTCGACCGCCCGCGCTCGCGGTCGACGAACTCGATCGGCACCTCGACCACCCGCTGGCCGGCGCTCAGGGCGCGGTAGGTCGTCTCGATCTGGAATCCGTAGCCGCCGGAGCGCAAGCGATCGAGGTCCAGCGCGGCGAGGGCGGCCCGGCGCCAGCATTTGAAGCCGCCGGTGAGGTCGCGGACGTCGACGCCGAGCAGGCCGCGCGCGTACAGCGAGCCGGCACGCGACATCAGCAGGCGACGGCGGGGCCAGCCGACCACGCCGCCTCCGGTCGTCCAGCGGCTGCCGAGCACCAGGTCGGCGCCCTCGATCGCGGCGGCCACGAGCCGCGGGACGTCGCGCGGCGCGTGCGAGAAGTCGCAGTCCATCTGCACCACGAGGTCGGCGCCGAGGTCCAGCGCGGCGCGGAAGCCGACGACGTAGGCCCGGCCGAGTCCCTCCTTGCGTGGCCGCCGCAGGACGCGGACGCCGCCGTGACGCTCGGCGTGCGCCTCGGCCAGGTCGGCGGTGCCGTCGGGCGAGCCGTCGTCGACGACGAGCACCTCGCCATGGCCGTCGAGCACGACGGCCAGCGCCGCGAGCATCCGCTCCACGTTGTCCGCCTCCTGGAAGGTGGGCAGGCACACCACGACGTGGCCGCTCATCGGCGCCCCCGGAAGCGGATCGACAGCTGCTGGCTGTAGGCGTGCGGCGCGCTGCCCTCGGGGTCGATCCACGCCTGAAACCAGACGGGAGGGCGCTGGGCGGCAGCGCCGACGATCGTGAAGCGCGCGATGCCGCGCCGGTCCGTGGTTGTGGTGACGGGCGACTGGCCGACCCGGTGGCCGTTGATGCGGGTCTCGCCCGCCAGGATGCCGTTCTCGGTGTAGACCACCTGCCCCAGCGCTATGGCCACCCCGGCTTTCCTCCGCGGCGCTCCAAGCCGGTTGCGCAGCTGCACCTGCACCACGACGGGCGCGCCGAGCGCCACCGGGTCGTTGACGACCGACGGCGAGATGCTGAGGCGGTCGGTGGCGCTCGGCGTGTCCGCGGACGTCGACAGCGAGGCCGGAGTGAAGGCGGCGACGATCCAGCCGCCCTCCAGCGCGGGCATCGCCTGCTGGTTCGGCGCGACCAGCGTCACCTCGGCCTCGCCGTCGGCGGGCACGACGGCGCTGCCACGCGGCCGCCACGCGCGTGTCAGGTAGGCGCCGGACATGACGCTGAACACCGGTGCGACGTCCGCGCCCGTCGTGTTGCGCACCCGCACGGTGATCTCGCGGACGGACTGCTGTTGGCCGGTGGTCCGAAAGTCGACGACGCGCAGCTCCAACGGCTGGGGCCAGAGCAGCGCCACCGCCACGCACGCGACGAACGCGGCGCTTCCGGCGGCCGTGGCGATGCGAGCGGGGGCGCGCAGGCGGCCGAGCGTGGCGCCCGACGGCGCGGGGCGCACGGTGGCCCCGGCGACCAGGGCGGCAGGCAGAAGATCGACCAGGTAGCTGGCGAACGACCGCGTCGACCAGAAGAACACGATCGCCACCAGCGCGACGAGGCAGACCTTCAGCCGCCGGTAGCCGACCGTCCAGACGAGGACGGTCAAGGGCACCGTGACCAGGCCGGCGAGCTTGAACGCCGGCAGCTGCCCGCCGAGCTGCTGGAACAGCGCGAGCGTGATGATGCCCTGACCCGCAGGTACCGTGTCCTCGATCAGCGGCAGCAGCATGCCGTGGACGAACGCGCCCGGGTCCCACACGAGGAACGGGGCGTTGACCAGCGCGAACACCCCGGCAACCACGGCGAGATAGCGGGCGGGCAGCCGCCACCGGCCGGGCCGGGGGCCACGCGCGTGCGCCTCGAGCCCGAGCCCCACGAGCACGAGCGGCAGCACCAGCCACGGCGTCTGCTTGACGCACATCGCCAGCGCCAGCGCGATCGGCCCGGCCCAGCGTGCCATCGATCGCTCGCCGGGATCGCCGTAGCGGTCCCAGCGCCAGAGCGCGACGACGAGGAACGGCATGAACAGCATGTCCGTCACGCCGCCGACCGCGAAGTCGACGTAGGTGCCGAGGCTGCCGAGCACCGGCGCGGCCCAACGGATCCGAGCGGGCAGCACCGCGAACGCCACGATGACCGTGGCGATCCAACCCGCGACGTTGACGGCGAACGCGAGCTGCATGCCGCCCCCGCCCAGCAGGATCGCCGGCACGTAGACGAGGAACGACAGCGCCGGGTAGGAGAGCTGCTCCACCTCGCCGCCGTCGAGCAGCCACGTGTGGTACTGCTCGGGGACCATGAAGCGATCGAGGCTGTCGGCCAGCGATACGCCGTACGGGTTGACGCCCTCGGTCAGGAGCTCGGCGGCGCGCTGGTCGAATGCCATCGCGTCCGTGCCGTAGCCCGGCAGGATCGTGACGAAGATCAGCGCGTAGCCGGCGAACCCCAGCGCCCAGCAGGCGAGCAGCGCCGCCTTCACGATCCGCGCCGGGCGTCCACGCACGCTCCACACCGCCACGCAGGCGACCAGGCCGGCCAGCGTCAGCATGCAGCCGAGGACGTTGATCGGCTGATACAGCCCCGAGCCCGCCCAGAGCCGCAGGCCCCAGAACAGGACGGTCAGCGCAGCCAGCGTCCAGCCGATGCACTGGGCAGCGTCGGTCGGGCGACCGGTCAGCGCGGATCGACGACGACGAGGGCAACCGGCCGGCGGCTCCTGACGACGATCGTGCCGTCGCGGCGGGCCCTGAAGGCGACCTTCACGTAGCGGCCCCTCTTCGCGTCGTAGCGCAGGACCAGGGCGTCCGGCGGCAGGTCCGCCACCCGCAGCAGCACCCGGATCGTCGCCGGCAGCCGGTTGACGGCCCGGCCCGAGGGCCTGGACGCGGCGACGCCGACGCCGGCCAGTACCCGCCCGACCGCGCGGACCGCGACCGTCAGCGCCCGACGCTTCGGCCGCAGGACGCGCAGCTGCACGGGTGCGTCGAAGGAACCCCGCGCCACGCGCACCTGCACGCGCACGCCGAGCGACCTACCGCGCAGCCTGGCGCCGTCCTCGCCAACGGTCCTGGACGTGACGACCTGCGAGTAGCCGCCGGGAGCGCTGGTCGGCTGACCGGCCTCCGGCCCGTACGCCGCGTGCGCGGATCCTGCGAGTGCGGCGGCGGCAAGCGCCATCGCGGCAACGACCTTCGACTTCACCGTGTTCCTCCTTGAACGCCCTGGATGTCGGGCGATCCTACGAGGAAGAATCCTGAACGCGCTGTCTCACCTTATCAATGCCCGCGACCATTCATCGACGTGCGATGAGTTCGCGTCCGCCACGGCGGGAAGGGGATCGCACGTCGGCGCGGCGACGTGTCGCGGACGCGCGGGCCGGGCAGACCGTCAGACGAAACGAGCAGAGGAGGCGCCTCGATGCCGAAGACGACCAGCACCGGCAAGCCCAAGAAGCAGGAGCTGCCCGCGACGCTGCGCCGCTCACCCGCCAAGGCGCAGCGCACGTTCGCCAAGGCGCACGACAGCGCCGTCGAGACGTACGGCGAGGGCGAGCGGGCGCACCGCGTCGCCTACGCCGCGCTGAAGCACAGCTTCGAGAAGCGCGGCGACCACTGGGAGCCGAAGGACCACAAGGGCCCGTCGGACCCGCGCGCCAAGAACCCGCGTGCCCGGGAGAACCACGGCAAGTCCTACGGCGGCGTGGACTTCGAGGGCGCCACCAAGCAGGAGCTCTACGAGCGGGCCAAGAAGCTCGGCGTCAGCGGGCGCTCCGGGATGTCGAAGGGCGAGCTGGCGGAGGCGATCGCCCGGAGGCAGTGAGGGCACGGTCGCGGGGCAGCATCACCCGCGCCGGCGCGGCGTCGCGCAGCGGCGGAGGCGGCATCGGCCGCGGCGGCGGCTCGGGACCGCCCTCGCCGCCGCTGCCCGGCCCGGCCTGACCGCCGTCGCCGCGGTCGTTCCACAGCACGAGCGCCAGCAGCCCGAAGGCGGCGACCAGGGCCACCAGGTGCATGGCTGCTAGCACCAGCACGAGCTTCGCGTCCTGGCTCATGTGCGCTCCCCGGCGGCGGTGGCGGCCGCGATCTCCGCGCGGATGTCGCGCATCGGCTCGATCGACCGCACCGGCGGTATGACGTCGAAGTTCTGTGGGGGCGGCGGCGACGTCGTGAACCACTCCAGCGAGTTGCCCTTCCACGGGTCCGAGCCGACGCGCCGGCCGTGGCGCACGCTCCACAGGACGTTCAGCACCGTCACCAGCACGCCGATGCCGAGCACGAAGGCGCCGACGGTCGAGATCAGGTTCTCGAGCTGCCAGCCGCTGTCGGCGCCGTAGGTGTAGATCCGGCGCGGCATCCCCGACAGCCCGAGCGAGTGCTGGATCAGGAACGTCCCCAGGAAGCCGAAGAACTGCATCCAGAACGACAGCTTGCCCAGCGACTCGGAGAGCATGCGCCCCGTCATCTTGGGGAACCAGTAGTAGAGCGCGGCCATCACCGCGGAGACCGAGCCCGCGACGAGCACGAAGTGGAAGTGCGCGACGATGAAGTACGTGTCGTGCACCTGCCGATCGATCGGGAAGATCGCGATGATCACCCCGGTGATCCCGCCGAGGGTGAAGAGGACGAGGAAGCCCGCGGCGAAGTACAGCGGCGTCCGCATGTGGATGGAGCCGCGGAAGAGCGTCGCCAGCCAGTTGAGGATCTTCACCCCGGTCGGGACGGCGATCGCCATCGACGAGAGCATGAAGAACGCCAGCACGACGGTCGTCAGCGGCGTGGCGAACATGTGGTGCGCCCAGACGAGCATCGACAGGAACGCGATGCCGACGCTCGAGACCGCGATCGCCTTGTAGCCGAAGATCGGCTTGCGCGCGAAGACCGGCAGGACCTCCGAGATGATCCCGAAGGCGGGCAGGATCATGATGTAGACCTCGGGGTGCCCGAAGAACCAGAACAGGTGCTGGTACAGCAGCGCCGAGCCGCCGCACTCCGGGGAGAAGAAGCAGGTCCCGAAATGGCGATCGGTGAGCATCATCGTCACCGCGCCGGCGATCACCGGCAGCGTGAGCATGACCATGATCGCCTGCGCCAGCAGCGACCAGCAGAACAGCGGCAGGCGCCCCCACCCCATGCCCGGCGCGCGCATGGTCGCGACGGTCACGGTGATGTTGATGGCCCCGATGATCGAGCTGACGCCGGTGAGGTGGATGAGGAAGATCCACGCGTCGGTGCCGTTGCCCGGGACGTACGGGCCGGTCGAGAGCGGCGTGTAGGCCGTCCAGCCCGCCTCCGGCGCGTTGAAGAAGACGGAGCCGTAGAACAGGAGCCCGCCGGCCAGGTACATCCAGTACGAGAACGCGTTCAGGCGCGGGAACGCCATGTCGCGCGCACCGATCTGCAGCGGCACGAAGTAGTTCGCGAACCCCGCCCACAGCGGCATCACGACGAGGAACACCATCGTCGTGCCGTGCAGCGTGAGGATCTGGTTGTAGTGCTGGGGGTCCAGCAGCGTGTTCGACGGGGTGGCGAGCTGCGTGCGCATGAGCAGCGCCTCGACCCCGCCGATCAGGAAGAACGCGAACGCGGTGACGAGGTAGAGCACCCCGATCCGCTTGTGGTCGGTGGTCGTCAGCCACCCCAGCCAGCCCCGGGGCGCTCGCGTCACGGCGGTCGCCGCGACGTGCGGCGCCGGGGCGGCGACGACGTCGTGCGTGCCGGGCGGGACGGCTGTGGCCATCAGGGTGCCTCCTGGCGCCCGCGCGTCGCCTCTTCGAGCAGACCCTTCTGCCGGGCGATCCAGGCCGTGTACCGCTCGGGCGTCACGCCGCGGACCTGGGCGAGCATGTTGGCGTGGTTGCGCCCGCAGAGCTCGGCGCACTGACCGCGGTAGATCCCGGGCCGGCTCAGGCGGAACCAGGTGTGGTTGACGTAGCCGGGGATCGCGTCGAACTTGCCGCCGAGCTTCGGGATCCACCAGGAGTGCGCGACGTCGACGGAGACGATGTCGAGCTCGACCGTCACCCCGACGGGAGCGACCATCTCTCCGTACGCCACGACGCCGTCCGGGTAGCGGTAGCCCCAGAGGTACTGGCGCCCGACGACCTCGATGCGCAGGCTCTCCCCCTCGCCGGGGCCGACGACGCCGGCGGCGACGGCCGCGGGCGTCGCCGCGGAGCTGTCCGGCGTCTCGATCGCGTCGAGCTTGGTCAGCGAGAGCACGGCCAGGAACACCACGATCGCGGCGGCGGCCACCGTCCAGCCGATCTCGAGCCGGGTGTTGCCGCGAATCTGGGCCGGCACGGTGCCGCGGCGCTCGCGGTAGCGCCACAGCGCGTAGGCGAGCGCCACGGCGACCCCGAGGAAGACGAGGCCGGCGACGACGAGGACGATCGTGTACAGCGAGGCGATGCGGTCGGCGTTGGGCGACCCGCCCCGCTCGGGAAGCAGCAGCCCGGCCCACGACGGCTCCGCGGTCCAGAGCGCCACGACGAGCGCCGCGCCGACGACGAAGCCGGCGAGCGCGAGACGACGAGACCGGGTGAAGCGTTCTCCCACAACAACTGGAAAAACTACTCCTCCCGAGCGGCCGTCACTCCTCGGGTGTCAGCAGATGGACAACGAGCGCGAGGCCGACGACGATCGCAGCCCAGCCGAACCCGCCCTGCTCGGCCCGCAGGAGCGCGATGCCCAGAAGCACGAGCGCCGCGGGCGCCATGGCCCGGACCGCCGGGGATCGGCGGGCGCCGGACCGCCCCGCGGGCCTTCGCGGCCTGGTCATCTCATCGCTCCGAGCTCGGCGAGAGCCGGCCCGACCCGCTCGCGGATGCCGCCTGCGCCGGACTGCGCCAGCCGCAGCAGCCGCACGACGTCCTCGCACTGGGCGGCGATGCGGACCGCCGCCGGGTCGGCCTCGCCGTCGGCCGTCGCCACCAGGTCTGCGGCCTGCCGGCTGAGGGCGGCGACCGCGTCCGCCTGGGCCTCCAGCGCCGCCTCGAGGCAGCCGAACGTGGCCGCGACCGCCGGCGCCGTCCGGTCCGCGCCGGCCATGGTCCGCAGCCCCTGAGCGGCGACCAGGAGATCGCAGGCGTGGTCGTACAGCGCGTGGGCGGGATCGCGCCCACGGCCGCCCTGACGGGAAGGACGCACGAGGGACATGGCCACACGCTCGCGCGTGTACCCCCGCGCCGCCATCGGGATCAAGCTGTATCTCCGCCCGGGGACCACCACCCACCGCCGCGGTCCTCGAGCGCCGCGGCGAGGGGGAATGCGCATTGGACCCCATGGCCCATACCCGGTATGACCTCGATCATGGCTACGTGGCCACCAAGCCGGCGAGCAGACGCGCCGCGCTGCGTCTGGAACACGGCGCACCCCTCGCGCGGAGGAGCCGTCGACAACGGCCGCCGACGCGGTGACCGCCTCGCGGGACCGAGCCCGCGAGCGACTGGGGGGGGGGCGCGCCCCGGGGCGGCCCCCCCCCTTGCGGCGTGGAGGCCCCCCCCGCCCCCCCCCCCCCCCC
>JANJUA010000271.1 GCA_024710825.1 Solirubrobacteraceae bacterium | reverse complement strand
CGGCCTCGGCGCGGGCGAGCAGCATCCCCGCCAGCAGGACGGCGACGAGCGTGAGCGCGGGCATCTCCCAGTCCCAGTCCAGGCCGGCGTGCACCGCCCAGGCCGCGAGCGCGGCGGCCGGCCCGATCGCCAGCTCGCCGTCGTCGTCCAGCGTGCGGCGCACCGCCAGCAGCACGCCCGCCAGGAGCGCCGCGAGCAGCGCGAAGCCGACCAGCCCGAGCTCGGAGAGCGTCTCGAAGTAGAGCGAGTGCGCGTCGCGCACCGCCTCGCGGAACGGGCGCTCGCGCAGCCACCGGACCCGGAAGCCGCCCGGCCCGAGGCCCTGGGCGGGGTGGTCGAGGAACGACCGGAAGGCCACGCGCCAGTAGGCGTAGCGGTTGGAGCCGACCGAGCCGAAGCGCTCCGCGGTGGCGCCGAACGCCGGGCTCTCCTCGCCGCGCTCGGAGACGACCGCGGCGCCGTAGGGGAACAGGGCGATGGCGACGGCGACCGCCCACCCGGCCGGGCGCACCCAGGGCGCGAGCGGCAGCGGAGCGTCGTGCGCCTGCGCGCGGCACGACCGGGCCTGCATGGCCGCCACGACGACCATCGCCGCGAGGAGGACCGCGAGCATGGCCAGGCCCTGGGCCTCGCGATGCGACTCGGATCCCGCCAGCGACGCGACCCCGTCGAGCCGCGAGGCGACGACCGTTACGAGCGCTCCGCCGCCGAGCACGAGCGCCAGCGCGCGCGCCTGGGCCCAGCGCGGCGCCAGCAGCACGAGCACGAGCAGGCCGCAGGCCAGCGCGGCGAGCGAGCCGCGCGAGTACG
The DNA here is from genome assembly GCA_024710825.1 of Solirubrobacteraceae bacterium. GTDB lineage: Bacteria > Actinomycetota > Thermoleophilia > Solirubrobacterales > Solirubrobacteraceae > Capillimicrobium. The sequence continues at coordinate 1,915 of JANJUA010000271.1, read as the reverse complement.
TCAGGTACATCCCCAGGCCGAGCGGCAGCGCGGCGGCCGCGGCGGCGGCGCGCATCGCGTGCGGGCGCAGGCGGTCGCCCGCAAGGCGGGCGCAGAGGACGATCCCGATCGCCGCCAGCGCCCCCGTCGCGTTCCAGTAGGTCAGCGGCTTGTCCAGCCGTCCGCCCGCGTAGGCCGAGGGCGTGACGTCGACCAGCCCCGGCAGCAGCCGGCCCAGCACGCCGTAGCCGATGACGACGAGGATGCCCAGCGCGAGGACGGCCTCGACGCTCGACGCCCACGAGCGCGGACGGAACGCGAGCGCGGCGGCGACGAGCGCGCCGAGGTAGAGCAGGTCACGCTGGACGTCCTCGCCCGCGGGGCCGGGCAGTGGCGCCCAGGCGCGCGCCACCAGCGTCCACGCCGCGAGTCCGGCGAGCCCGCCGAGCGCCAGTCGCGCCGCCGTGGTGCGCGGCAGCGCCGGCCGGTCGGAGGCGAGCGCCAGCACCGCGACGAGCACCCACGCGCCGATCGCCGCGACGAGCCGGGGCCCCTCGAAGTAGCCGCCGTCGAAGAAGGCCAGGGCCGTCGGGCCGGCGAGCAGCGCGACCCGCGCCGTGCCCGCCAGAGCGGCGCGGGCCGGCCCTAGCGCCGGCGCAGGCGAATCACGCAGTTCCACGTGGCCACCTCGCGCAGGCCGGGGATCGCGACGATGAAGCGCAGCTTCGGCCAGTACCGCGGCTCGACGCGCTCGACCTCGAGGCCCGGCCGCTCGCGCACCAGCCGCAGCGTCGGGCCGATGTGCACGGCGAACAGCCCCTCGCCGTACGTGTTCTTGCGGGGCTTGCCGTGGCGGCGCTCGTACAGCCGCGGACCGCGCTCGGGGCCCAGGAGGTGATAGGGCGACATGTCGTGGCCGCCCCACGGCGAGTACCAGTTCGTCCAGGACACGTAGGCCCAGCCGCCGGGCCGCAGCACGCGCTCGATCTCGCGCAGGATCCCGGCGGTGTCCGGGGCGTGCTCGAGCAGGTTCGAGGCGAAGACCCCGTCGACCGAGCCGTCGGCGAACGGCAGGTCCGCCGCGTCGGCGAGGACGTGGCCCTCGGGCGCCGCGCCGGCCAGCTCGAGCTCGTCGAGCGAGTTGTCCACCGGGATGCACTCGGCGCCCGCGCCACGGAAGGCGCGCGTGTAGAAGCCCGGCCCCGCGCCCAGGTCGAGGACCTTCTGGCCGGCGAGCGGGCCGTGGCGCGCGTCGAGGTCGGCGACGGCCTCGCGCGCCAGCACCGTGTAGAACGGCTCCGGGTCCGTCCGCTCCGCCCGCCACAGCCTCCAGAGCTGCCGCACGCGGGCGGCGCCGTGGAGCACGGGGGGTTCCGGTCTGGCGGCGGTCACCGGCCGGCAGAGTAGCCTGCCCCGCGGCTGTGGACATGCCCCGACGCGACCGCCTCCTCATCGCCGTCCTGGCCGTCGGGTGCTACGCGCTCGCGCTGCTCCAGCGCCCCGGCTGGGCCGTCACGGACACGAAGATCGACCTCCACGTCGACCCGTTGCGCTTCCTGGCGGACGCGGCGGCGCCGTGGTCGTCGGACATCTCGCTCGGCCACGTCCAGAGCGGCCAGTACGGCGGCTACGTCTGGCCGATGGGGCCGTTCTTCGCGCTGCTGCGCGAGGCGGGCCTGGCGCCGTGGGTGGTGCAGCGCCTCTGGCTCGGCACGCTGCTGCTGCTCGCGGCGTGGGGCGCCGTCCGGCTGCTGGATGCCTTGCTCGGGCGTCCCCGCGGGGTGGCCCACGCCGTGGCCGCGGCGGCGTTCGTCCTCAACCCGTACGTCATCACCTACACGAGCCGGGTCAGCGTCTCGCTGCTGGCCTACGCGGCCCTGCCGTGGCTGCTGCTGCTCGTGCACCGGGGGATGCGCGAGCGCGGCTGGCTGTACCC
>JANJUA010000267.1 GCA_024710825.1 Solirubrobacteraceae bacterium | reverse complement strand
GGGTTCTCCGCTCGCCGCGCCGGGTTCGGCGAGGCTACCAATCCGTTTACCCTCGGGTGCATGGAGCGCGTGTGGGCCTCGCGCCTGCGGTGGCGATTTCGCGGCGCGTGGCAGTGGCCGAGCTTCGCCGCGCTGACCGTCGTCGACGCGGTCCTGCTCCACGAGCTGCCGATCGCGGGCGAGGGGCCGGACTGGTTCCCCGCGCTGCTGCTGGCGATGTTCTTCAACCTCGTCGCGGTCGCCGTCGCGGGGCCGCTGCTGGGGCTGCTCTGGCGCCGCCGGCGGCCCGAGCTGCCGGCGGTGATCGCCGGCGACCGCGCCGGCACGGCGGCGCTGCTGGCGACGACGGCGATCCTCGTCGCGGTCGGCCTCTCGCACCGGCCCGCGCTCGAGCGCCAGCGCGACGCGTTCGCGGCCCAGTCGCAGGCGGTGCGGCGCTGGCTGGCCTCGGCCGAGGACGTCGAGCCGGTGTACCGGCGCAACGTCGACCGCGCCGACACGATCGCGTTCGGCGACGACCTGTGGCGCACGTGCGTCCCCGGCGACGATCCCGAGCGCGCGCTGTGCGTGTTCGTCCGCACTGACCAGTTCCCGCCGGGCATCGAGCGCGACACGAGCGCCGAGCCGAACTCGGCCTTCGTGGCCCCGTTCTAGCTCTCTTCGGGGGCGATCGCCGACCATTTGGCCAGGAAGTCCTCGACCTCCAGCTGGGCGAGGTCGGCGTGCAGGGCGCGCGCCATCCGCCGCGCCTCGATCGGCGGGCGATCCCAGAACAGCACGGTCTCCGCGGTCTCGATCTCGACGATCTCGAGGCGGTCCATCGCACCCGGTCCCGCGAGCCAGGCGGGCAGGCGGCTGCCGCGCCCGTGGAGAAGGCGCAGGCGTCGATTGGCGCGCATCAGAGCACCGCCGCGGCCCGCTCGGGAGCGTCCTCGCCGACGAACGCCTCGCCGGTCGGCAGGACGATCGCCGGCACGCCCGGCACGCCCTCGCTGGCGCGCGCAAGCGCCGTGCGCGTCGAGCGCAGGTCGGCGCCCTTCAGCACCGCCTTCGGATGCAGCTCGCAGGCCGCCGCGGAGATCAGGACGGAGTCGGGCTCGGCGAGCGAGCGCCCGCCGCACCACGCCTGACGGAACGCGGCGAGCGCGAATGCCACCGCCCGCCCGGTCACCTTCGCGTAGGTGGCGGCGCGCATCGCGAGCGCGGAGTCGAACGGGACCTCCGGCGGCCAGCGCACCGGCTGGAGGCCCAGCTCGGCCGCGCGGCGCTCGACCCACTCGCGCCAGATCTCCTCGTCGGCGGCGCAGCGGAACCCGTCTCCCTCGAGCGGTCCGTCGGCGACGTGCACGGGCACCCACTCGGTGGCGACCGGCATCACCTGGAGCACGCGCTCCGCGACGAGCCAGCAGGAGGGGGAGGCGAGGTCGAAGAGGAAGCGCGGCCCGGCGGGCGTGGCGCTCGTGCTAGCCGTGGATGAGCCAACCGTCAGCGGCACGTGCGGCCTCCATGACCGCCTCCGACAGGGTCGGGTGGCCGTGGATCATGCGCGCGACCTCGGGGTAGCCGCCCTCGAGCAGCTTGACGTTGACGAGCTCCTGGATCATCTCGGTGGACTTCGAGCCCACGATGTGACCGCCGAGCATCTCGCCGTACTTCTTGTCGCCGACGATCTTGACCACGCCGGTCCGGTCGCCGTAGACCGTGCCGCCGCCGACCGCCCCGTACTGGACCTTGCCGACGACGACGTCGTGGCCGGCCTCCTTGGCCTGCGCCTCGGTGAGGCCGAAGCTCGCGACGTTCGGGGTGCAGAACGTCGCCCGCGGCACGTCGACGTACTCGATCGGGTGGGTCTCCAGCCCGGCGGCGTCCTCGACGGCGATGACGCCCTCGTCGGAGGCCTTGTGGGCGAGCGCGGGACCGGGGACGATGTCGCCGATCGCCCAGATCCTGTCGGCGGAGGTGCGCATCGCCCCGTCGACCTTGATGAGGCCGCGATCGTCGAGCTCCACGCCGGCGTCGGCGAGCCCGAGCGCCTCGACGTCAGGCCCGCGGCCGGCGGCGATGATCAGCCACTCGACCTCGCCCTGCTTGTCGCCGTAGGTGAACGTCACGCCGTCGTCGCCGGTCTTCACGTTCTCGACGAACGTCTTGGTGAACACCTGCATGCCCTGCTTCTTCAGGCCGCGCTCGACGACCTTGGAGATGTCGGCGTCCTCGGTCGGCAGGACGCGGTCGAGCGCCTCGAACAGCAGCACGTCGGTGCCGAGGCGGGCGTAGGCGGAGGCGATCTCCGCGCCCGACGCTCCGGCGCCGACGACGGCGATGCTGCGCGGCAGCTCCGGCAGCGCCCACGCCTCCTCGGTGCCGATCACGCGGCCGCCGAACTCGGTGCCCGGGATCGGCCTGGCCACGCTGCCGGTCGCGAGGATCACGTTCTTGGCCTCGAGCGTGCGGTCGCCGACGGCGACCTTGCCCGCGCCGGCCAGCCGTGCCTCGCCCTCGACGTAGGTGATCTTGTTCTTCTTGAACAGGCCGGCCACGCCGCCGGTGAGCGTCGTGATGACCTTCTCGCGGCGACCCATCACCGCGCCGAAGTCCACCTCCGGCTCGGCGAGCTTGATGCCGAAGTCCTTCCCCTCGCGCATCTCGGTGAGCACATCGGCGGTGCGCAGGACCGCCTTGGCGGGGATGCACGCGTAGTTCAGGCAGCGGCCGCCGACGGTGTCCTTCTCCACCACCGCGACCTTCATGCCGAGTTGGGCGGCGCGAATCGCGGCGACGTACCCGCCGGGACCCGAGCCGATGACGATGGTGTCGAACGAGGTGGAGTCAGCCATGGCGGGCGGACTGTAACAAGACGCCGATTCCTGCTATCGCGTCAGCGGGCCGGCATCTGCAGCCGCGCCATCGCGCGGATCAGCTTCCAGAACAGCCAGCCGAGCAGGCCGATCGCGACGACGACTCCGACCGCCATCCACCAGCGCTCCACGCGCAGCAGGGCGATCGACAGCAGGAGGATCTGGAAGGCGAGGACGATCTGGAAGCCGAGCACCGCCCAGTACTTGGCCCTCCACATGCCCGCGCCGGCCAGCACGAGGATGCCGGTCGTGAGGACCGTCCCGGTGAGCGCGCTCTGGTCGTCCTCGGCCAGATCGGCGCCCGCCAGGGCGGCCGCGACGTTGGCGACGGCCATCGCCAGAGCGACGATCGCCGCGACCGTGACCGCTCGGGGGCGCTCGCCCGGCGCCAGCGGCACGAGCTTGGCCCGCGCCTCCTCGTCCTTCAGGCGCCCGCGCGCGTAGCGGTCGGTCATGTCCGGTGGGGGCTTACGTCTGCGCCGGGCCATGGTCCACGGTGTCGAGCAGCGCGCGCAGGCGGCGGGCCGCCGCGCGGGGGTCATCGGCCTCCGCGACGGCGCGGACGACGGCGGCGCGGCGCGCGCCAGCGCCGATCGCCTCGTCGAGGTTGGCCTCGTCGAGCCCGCCGATGGCGAACCACGGCTGGCGCGCGTGCGCGGCCGCGTAGGCGACGAGCTCGAGGCCGACGCCCGGCCGGCCGAGCTTGGTCGGGGTGGGGTGCACCGGCCCGACGCCGATGAGGTCGGCGTCGGCGGCGTCGACCTGCGCGGGCGAGTGCGTGGAGAGGCCCACGAGCCGGTCGGCGCCGACGATCTCCCGCGCCGCCGCGACCGGCAGGTCGTCCTGGCCGACGTGGACGCCGTCGGCGTCAGCGGCGACGGCGAGGTCCGGACGGTCGTTGACGAAGAACAGCGCGCCGGCGGCGGCGCAGAGCTCGCGCGCGACGGCGGCCGCGGCGAGGATCGCGTCGTCGGCGCCGTCCTTCTCGCGGAGCTGGAAGAGGTCGACGCCGCCCTCCAGAGCCGGTCCGAGCACGTCCCGCAGCGGCCTGCCGCCCGGGCGCGCGCCGGCGATGAGGTAGAGGCGGGCGCCGGCGAGGCGGGCGCGACGCTGCTCGGCGATCGACACACCGAGAGCGTAGGCGGACGGACGCGTGAGCCGCGCCGAGAGCTACACTGGGCCTCTACGGGAGCCCACCCGGGCTGAGAGGGCGGCACCACGGCCGCCGACCGTCAGAACCTGATCCGGGTCATGCCGGCGCAGGGAGGGACTTCTATGACGCAACATGCCAACGCAGTGCCGGATGTGGCCGTCGTGGGTGGCGGAATCGTCGGGCTGTTCGTCGCGTGGCGGGCGCGCGAGCGCGGCCTGTCGGTCGTCGTCCTCGACGCGGGCGACGACGAAGGCGTCGCCTGGCCCGTGGCGGGCGGGATGATCGCCCCGATCTCCGAGGCGCAGTTCGGCGAGTCGGGGCGGCGGGCGCTCGACCTGGCGCTCGCCGCGGCGGACCGCTGGCCGTCCGCCGCACAGGAGCTGGGCGAGGCGTCGGGGATCGACCCGGAGCTCCGCAGGAGCGGCACGCTGCTGCTGGCCCGCGACGCCGACGAGGCGGAGGCGCTCGAGCGCGAGCGGGCCTTCCGCGTCTCGCTGGGCCTGCCCGTCGAGCCGCTGCTGCCGAGCGCCGCGCGCCGCCTGGAGCCGGCGCTCGCGCCCACGCTGCGCGCCGCTCTGGCCGTGCCCGACGATCACAGCGTCGACCCGCGGCGCGTCGTCGCGGGCCTGCGCGCCCTGCTGGGCGACGCCGTGCGCGGCGGCGCCCGGGTGGCGTCCGTGGCGGCCGACGGCGTGGAGCTGGACACCTCCGAACGGGTCGCCGCCCGCCGCGTGGTCGTCGCCGCCGGCGCCTGGTCCGGCGAGCTGGCCGGCGTGCCGGTGAGGCCGCTGAAGGGCCAGCTCCTCCGGCTGCTCGACCCGGCCGGCCCCGGGCTGGTCGAGCGGGTGCTGCGCTTCTCGACGGGCTACGTCGTGCCGCGCGGCGACGGGCGCTACGTGGTCGGGGTCACGAGCGAGGAGCGCGGCTTCGACACGGTGGTCACCGCCGGGGCGGTCTACGAGATCCTGCGCGACGCGGGCGAGCTGGTGCCCGGCATCGCGGAGCTGGAGCTCGAGGAGGCGATCGCCGGCCTGCGGCCCGCGACGCCCGACAACCTGCCGCTCGTCGGCGAGGACGGCGGCCTCTTGTGGGCCACCGGCCACGGCCGCGACGGCGTCATGCTCGCGCCGCTGACGGCCGACCTGGTCGCGGGGCTGCTCGCCGGGGACCCGCCGGACGCCGCCCTGCTCGAGGTCTGCGATCCGGCGCGCTTCGCGAGCGGACCGGCCACGAGGACGGCGGCGTGAGGGTGCGCGTCAACGGCGTCGAGCGCGACGTGGCGGCGGACGGCACCGTGGCGGACCTCGTCGCGGAGCTAGGGGTGCCCGCCGAGGGGCGCGGCGTGGCGGTCGCCCTCGACGGCGAGGTCGTGCCGCGCGGCGCGTGGGGGAGGACCGCGGTCCCCGACGGCGCCAGGGTCGAGATCGTCACCGCGGTGCAGGGAGGATGAGCACATGAGCGCTCAGGAACATCTCGCGGCGGCCCGCGCCGACGCGGCGAGGCGCGGACCGTTCACGATCGCCGGCCGCGAGCTGCGCTCGCGGCTCGTGCTCGGCACCGGCGGCTTCCCGTCGCTCGAGCTGCTGACCGCGGCGATCGAGGCCTCGGGCGCCGAGCTCGTGACCGTCGCCCTGCGGCGCGTCGATCCCGCCGCGCGCGGCTCGCTCGTCGACGTCCTGGCCGCGGCCGGCGTGGAGCTGCTGCCGAACACGGCCGGCTGCTTCACCGCGCGCGACGCCGTTCTGACCGCGAAGCTCGCCCGCGAGGCGTTCGAGACCGACTGGGTCAAGCTCGAGGTCATCGGCGATGAGCGCACGCTGCTGCCCGACGCACCCGAGCTGCTGCTGGCCGCCGAGGAGCTCGTCGCCGACGGCTTCGTCGTCCTGCCCTACACGACCGACGACCCGGTGCTGGCGCGGCGCCTCGAGGACGTCGGCTGCGCGGCGGTGATGCCGCTCGGCTCGCCGATCGGGTCCGGGATGGGGATCGCCAACCCGTACAACATCGCGCTGATCCGCGAGCAGACCGACCTGGCGGTGATCCTCGACGCCGGCATCGGGACGGCGTCCGACGCGGCGCTGGCGATGGAGCTCGGCTGCGACGGCGTGCTGTGCGCGAGCGCGATCTCCCGTGCGCAGGATCCGGCCGCCATGGCCCGTGCGATCCGCGGCGCGGTCGACGCCGGGCGCCTGGCGCTCGAGGCGGGCCGCATCCCCAGGCGCCGCTACGCCGAGGCGTCCTCCCCGATGGACGGCTTGGCGGACCTCTCTTGAGCACCGCCGTCGACGACGTCCTGGACGCCTTCCAGTCGGCCTGGAGCGGCGGCGCGCGCGCCGGCTTCGCGCGCTGCTGCGCGGTCGACGTCCACTACGAGGACCCGTTCAGCAACGGGCCGATCGAGGGCATCGACCGGCTGGTCGACCACGCGAGCCGCCTGTGGGCGGCGTTCCCCGGCGCGCGGCTGGAGCGCGCGGGCGAGCGGCTGACCGACGGCCGCTTCGTGGCGGCGCCGTGCCGGCTGGTGGCCCGGCACACGGGCGACCTGCCGCGGATGCCCGCGACCGGCCGCTCCGTGACGATCCACGCCGTCCTCTACTGCGAGCTGGAGCCCGACGGCGAGCGCCTCTGGCGCGTGCGGGCGTTCTTCGACCCGTACGACGCGGGCGTGCAGCTCGGCGCGCTGCCGAAGCACGGCACGTTCGGCGAGCGCGCGCTGCTCATGCTGCGCGGCTTCGGCCTGCGCTCGGGCTGACGGTCACACGCTCTCGGCGGGCCGGCTCAGCGGACCACGATCGTCCCGACCATCCCCGGGTGGACGGTGCACTCGTACTCGATCGTCCCCGGCTTCTCCGCGGTGTACTCGAACGTGCCTCCCTTGCCGAACAGCTCGGACTCGAACTCGTCGCCCGACGTCGAGACGGCGTCGTGGTCGACCGTGTCCATGTTCTCCCAGCGGACCGTCTGGCCGACGTCGACCTCGACCTCCTTCGGGTCGAACTGGATGTTCTTCATGTCGACGACCACCACGTCGCCGGCGGCCGCGGTCTCGCCGCCGGCCGCCGGAGCCTCGGCGGTCGCCGTCGCACCGCCGGAGGTCGCGGTGGATTCGTCGTCGTCGGAGCCGCAGCCCGCTGCGAGGAGCGCGAGCGCGGCGAAGAGGAGCAGCAGTGAGCGTCTCATGCCCTCAAGGATCCCACCCTGACGATCACGGGGTCGTGGTCCGACAGACCGCGGCGATCGGGCAGCTCGACGTCGACGGGCGCGAGGCCGCGGACGAAGACGTGGTCGACGCCCCGGCCGCCCGCCGAGACGAAGCCCTCGGGCCGCGGGCGGCGCACGTTGAAGTCCCCGCCGAGCAGCGCGGGCGCGTCACCCGCCCAGCGCAGCAGGGTGCTCGCGGCGAGGGCGATGTCGGCATCCGCGCGCTCGGCCGAGTGCACCTGCGCGTGGAGGTTGCCCGCCCATATGCCGCCGGGCAGCCGGACCGCGTGCATGACGCGGCGCTCGGGCCATCGCCGCAGCCGCCGGCGGGCGTGGGCGCTGAAGCGGCCCTCGCGCAGCAGGATCGCGTTGGCGCCGCCGCCGTTGGACTTGACGACGTCGGGCCAGCGCTCGGCGAGCCTGCGCCGGACCGGCAGCAGGCAGTTGCGCGACGTCAGCGCGGTCGCGTGGTCGGCGGCGCCGAGCAGCGGCGGCCACCAGGGCGGCACCTCCTGGAGCAAGGCGACGTCCCAGTCCCATCCGGCGAGGGTCGCGGCGAAGCGCTCGCGCAGGTCGCGGCCGGCAGGAGGGACGGCCCGGCCATGGAAGAGGTTCCAGGTCAGGACGCGCATCCGCGTATCCTTGCGCGCCTCCACCATGCCCACGCACTTCCTCACCGGCGAGGAGCTCTCGCCCGCCCAGCTCGCCGCCCTACTCGACCGCGCCGTCGCGCTGAAGGCCGCCCCCCTGTCGGCCCGCCCGCTCGAGGGCCGCTCGGTCGCGCTGATCTTCGAGAAGCCTTCGACCCGGACGCGGGTGAGCTTCGAGGTCGGCATCGACGAGCTCGGCGGCCATCCGCTCGTGCTCCGCGCCGACGAGCTGCAGCTCTCGCGCGGCGAGTCGCCGCGCGACACCGCGCTGGTGCTCTCGCGCCACGTCGCCGCGATCGGCATCCGCACCGGCCCGGACGCGATGCTCGCGGAGCTGGCCGAGCACGCGAGCGTGCCGGTGGTGAACATGCTCACGGCCGGCCATCATCCGTGTCAGGCGCTGGCCGACCTGCTCACGCTGCGCGAGACGTTCGGCCGCCTCGACGGCCTCCGCCTGGCCTACGTCGGCGACGGCAACAACGTCGCCCGCTCGCTGGCGATCCTCGGTGCGATGGCGGGCGTCGAGGTCGTCGTCTCGTCGCCGCCCGGCTACGAGCTCGAGCCGGTCGCGGGCGCGCGCCTGGTCGGCGACCCGGAGGAGGCGGTCGTCGGCGCCCACGCGGTCTACGCCGACGTCTGGGTCTCGATGGGCGACGAGGCCACGGCCGAGGAGCGTCGGCGGGCGCTCGCGCCCTACCGGATCGACGATGCGCTGCTGGACCGCGCCGCTCCGGACGCGATCGCGCTGCACTGCCTGCCCGCGCACCCCGGGGAGGAGATCTCCGCCGAGGTGCTCTACGGCCCGCGCCAGCGGATCTGGGACCAGGCGGAGAACCGGCGCCACGCGCAGAAGGCGCTCCTGGAGCACCTCGTCGGCGGCTGAGCGCCCCCACGCCTCCAATCCAAGGAGGTGGCTGTCGACTTTGCGTCGCTATGCGACGTCCAAGTCGACAGTGACCACAGGGCAGCCAGTCGAGACGTCCAGCGACTACTAGCCTCAGACGGGTGGAAGCCTCCGCCGCCCGCACCCGCCCCGACCTCGGCGCCGAGCTCGAGCTGACGATCGACGACCTCGCCTACGGCGGCAACGGCGTCGCCCGGCTCGAGGGCTACGTCCTGTTCGTCGCCGGCGCCGTCCCGGGCGACCGCGTGCGCGCCGTCGTCACCAAGCGCAAGCGCCACTACGGCGAGGCCCGGACGCTCGACGTGCTCGAGCCCGGCCCCGACCGCATCGCACCGGTCGCCGACCACCCCGGCGCGCCTTGGCAGGTGCTGCCCTACGAGCGCCAGCTCGAGGTCAAGCAGCAGCAGGTCGACGACGCGCTGCGACGCATCGGGCGGCTCGACGGCTTCGAGCTGGAGCCGATCGTCCCCGCGGTGGAGCGGTGGCGCTACCGCAACAAGGTCGAGTTCTCCTTCGGCGCGGGCGAGGACGGCACGCTGCACTGCGGCTTCCATCCGCCTGGCCGCTGGGACCTCGTCGCCCCGATGGACGACTGCCTGCTCGTCTCCGAGCGCGTCAACGCGGCCCGCCGCCAGGTGCTCGACTGGGCGCGCGCCCAGGGCCTGAGCGCCCACGACCGTCGCACCCACCGGGGCCTGCTGCGCAACCTCGTCGTGCGCGAGGGCAGGCGCACCGGCCAGCTCCAGGTCCGCCTCGTCACGGGGGCGGAGGGGGCGGAGGCCGTCGACACCGGCTCGCTCACCGCCGCCGTCGACTGCGACGGCCTGTTCTGGACCCGCACCGAGCAGCTCGCCGAGACCACCGCCGGCGGGGAGACAGACGTCCTCGCGGGCAGCGCCACGCTCGAGGAGGAGCTCTGCGGGCTGACGTTCCAGATCTCCCCGCAGGCGTTCTTCCAGACGAACACCGAGATGGCCGAGCTGCTCTACGGCGCGGCGCGCGAGCTCGCGGGCCTGTCGGGCTTCGAGCGCGTCTACGACCTGTTCTGCGGCATCGGCACGATCGGCCTGTCGCTGGCGCCGCGCGCCGGCGAGGTCTGGGGCCTGGAGATCGTCGAGGAGGCGATCGCCGACGCCATCAACAGCGCCCGCGCCAACGAGGTGCGCAACGCGCAGTTCTTCGCCGGCGACGTGCGCCTGGCGCTGCGCGAGCTGGTCGAGAAGGCCGGCCGCCCGGACGTGGTCGTCGTCGACCCGCC
>JANJUA010000189.1 GCA_024710825.1 Solirubrobacteraceae bacterium | reverse complement strand
CGCCGCGCCGCGCTGACCGCCCTGACGACCGCCCTGCTCGTCGCCCCGACCGCCTCCGCCGAGGCGGCGGCGCCCGTCGAGGTGTCCGCCAAGCCGATCGCTCAGCCGCTGTCGACGACAAAGCAGCGATCGACGACGATCGTCGTCCGGAACGCGAGCCGGCGCCACCAGCGCGGCCTGACGGTGTCGGTGCGAGCCGCCAAGGGAGTCTCGATCCGGCTCGCCGGCGCCGGGAAGGGCCGGCTCAGCCGGAAGCTCGCGCCGCTGGCGGCGGGCAGCCGAGCGCGGATCGGCGTGAGCCTGCGTCGCACGGCGAAGGGACCCAAGCGCGGCCGCGTGCGGGTGACGGTCAGCCGCAAGGGCAAGTCCGTCGCGACCGGTCGGCTGGCCTTCGGCGCCAAGCGCGCCGGCGCGCCCACCCCCGCTCCTCCCCCGAGCTCACTCGCCGGGCGCTACTTCTGGGGCTCGACCTTCACCCTCAACGGCATCAGGCAGCGCACCCTGTACTTCACCGGGCCCGACCTCGTCTACACGGCGGCGACCGAGAGCGCCTGGCCGACCTGCACCGCGGTCACCGACGACTGCAGGCCCTACGCGTACGACGGCGCGACCGGCGCGCTGACCATCGACGGCCTGCCCGCCACGCTCGAGGGCCGCAAGCTCACCCTGGACGGCGACACGTACCGCGAGTGGGGCTTCCCGCCCGCCGGCGCACGCTGGGACGCGAAGGTCACCCACTCGAACTCCAGCGGGATCTGCCCGCTCTACTGCTCGTACTACACCGAGAACCTGACCTTCCTCTCGGATGGGACCTTCGTGCGCGATGCCGTCTCCTCCGGATCCAGCCCGGTCGTGGACTGGGCTTCGGTGCCGCCGGACAGCAAGGGGACCTACGAGGTGCGCGCCGATCGCACGCTGCGGCTCGCCTACGCCGACGGCACCGAGCGGATCGAGACCGTCGCCGTCTACCTCGACGACGCCGGGAACCCGGAGCCGCCCAGCGAAGGCCTCCTGCTCGGCGGCGACGGCTACTTCGACATCCGCGACTGAGGCGGGCGGGCGCGCTCCGGCCGCGGGCGGCCGGTCTCAGCCCAGCCCGTGGACGATCCCCTGGCGCCAGCTCGCGTAGCGCGGCTCCCAGCCGAGCTCGCGTCTGGCCTTCGCGTTGGAGGCGCCCTTCACCTCGGTCATCATGAGCGTCGCGGCCTCGCCGGCCGCGAGCCGCCCCAGCCAGCGTGGGATGCGCCGCGGCGGCGCGGCGCCCAGCGCGCCGGCCAGCGCGGGCAGCCACTCGCGCACCGTCGCCGGCTCGTCGTCGACGACGTTGTAGATGCCCGGCTCGCCGCGCTCGACGGCCACGGCGGTCGCCGCCGCCGCATCGGCGACGTGGACGTGCGACCAGACGCCGCCGCCGCTGCCGATGATCGGGAACCGGCGCTTGCGGATCGGCGCCGCCATCTGCGCGTCCGGGGCCCGGCTGATCGAGGTCCCCGGGCCGTAGAAGCCGCCGTAGCGCAACGCGAGCCCCTCGCCCCAGTCGATCGTCGTCACCGCCCGCTCGAGGTAGACGTACCCGGCCTGCATCGTTCGCAGCACGGCGGGCGGGTCGGGATCGAACGGGTCCTCCTCGGTCAGCACCGGGCCGCCCGCGCGGGAGTAGCGGAACGCCGCGAAGCTCTGGGCCACGAAGCGGCGAGCGCCGGCGGCGCGGCCGGCGGCGAGCAGATGGTCCGTCCCCTCCGTGCGGAGCCGGTTGGTCATGGCGGCCGCGGCGGAGCGGTCCGGGCGGCGCGCGTCGCGCAGGCTCAGCTCGCCCGACAGCGCGGTGAGCTGATGCACGATCACCTCGGGCTCGGCGGACTCCACCGCCCTGGCGACCGCGTCTCGATCGAGCGCGTCGGCCACCACCGGCCGTGCCCCCATGCCGCGCACCAGCTCCTCCTTGGACGGGGTCCTGGTCATCCCCACCACCTCGTGGCCCCGCGCGACCAGCTGCGGGACCAGCTCCCTGCCGAGGACGCCGGTGGCGCCGGCTACGAAGACCTTCATGGCGTGCTCCTTTCGTCGTCTGCACCTGCGACGAGACACGGCCCGTGCGTGTGACAGCCACCGGCGCCGGATGTGGAACCGCCGGCTCCCAGCGGTCATACTCGTAGTCCGCGGCGCCTCGCGCCGGTCGGCGAATCGGGAGGGAGGGGCGATGCCGCTCTATCTGTCGAGGTTCGGGTACACGCCGGAGACATGGGCTCGACTGGTCGAGAGGCCGGAGGACCGGCGGGCCGCCGCCCGGGCGTACATCGAGTCCGTCGGCGGGGAGCTCCACGGGTTCTGGTACGCGTTCGGCGCGCACGACGGGTTCACCCTCTGGGAGGCCCCGGACAACGTGTCGATGGCCGCGGTCGCGCTGGCGATCAGCGGCGGCGGAGCGCTGAGCTCGCACGAGACGACGGTGCTGATGACCGTCGACGAGACGCTGGAGGCGCTCCGGATGGTCGACGACATCCGGTACCGCCCGCCCGGCATGTAGCGGCGCCCGCCGTCGTCCACTTCCGCGAGCGCTGTGACGGCGTTGAGCGGCGAGGATCCTCCGACCTTCGTGCCATGATGGCCGTCATGGAGCTCGACCTCCTGCGCACCTACGTCGCCGTCGCCCGCACGGGCAGCCTGAACCAGGCGGCCGTCGACCTGCACCTGTCGCAGGCGAGCGTGTCCCGCCGGCTGCGCCGCCTGGAGGCCGGGATGGGCGTCGAGCTGTTCCGGCGTCGCGACGGCCGCTCGCTCGAGCTCACGGAGGCCGGTGAGCGCGCGCTCGATCCGTGCCTGGAGCTGCTGGCCGACGCCGAGCGGCACTGGGAGCAGGTCCGGGCGAGCGTCACCAGCGAGCGCGAGCAGCTGACGATCGCCATCGGCGCCCTCATCTCGGCCCTGCCCGCCGCCGCGGAGACGGCCGAGCGCTTCCGCCGGCTGCACCCCCGGGTCGACCTCCGCGTCGTGGAGGTCAAGGACCATCGCGAGGCGCTCGACGACGTGCTCTCGGGCGCCGTCGACCTCGCGATCAACGGGCTGCCCGGCGACGCCCCGCTCGAGCTGATCGAGACGGTGCCGATGTTCCCCGTCTGCCTGCACGTGATCGTGCCGCACGACCATCGGTTCGCGCGGTCGGAGCGCGTGCCGCTCGCCGAGCTCGCCCAGGAGCGCCTCGCCGTGCTCGACGGGGGCTCCGCCCAGGCGGCGGTGGTCGAGGCGGCCGAGCGGGCCGGCGTCACGATCCGCTTTGCGCAGCGCTGCGACCAGTCGATGACGCTCTTCGCCCTGCTGAGCGCCGGCCAGGCGCTCCCGCTGGTCTACGCGGGCCTCGGGCTGCCGTCCGGCCCCCTCGGCGAGGAGCTCCGCTCGGTGCCGCTGGACGTCGACGACGCCACCGTCACCGTGGCCGGATACTGGCGCCGCCGGCGGCCGCCGTCGGCCGCGGCCCGGACGCTCGTCGAGCTCGGCCGCGAGCTTGCCGAGCGGCTGGCCCAGAGGTAGGCGCGACGCCTCAGGAGGGCGGAGCGTCCGGGTCGGACCCGGCGTCCGGCGGAGCCTCCGGGTCGGCCTTCGACGGCGGCGCCTTGAGCACCTCCGTGGCCTGCCTGCGCTTCTGGTCGAGCGTGCCGGGGGCGGTGGCGATGTCCTTGAGCCGCTGGGCGTCGGCCTTCAACCGCTCGGTCCCACCGCGCTCGTCGATGGCCTGCTTCGCCTTGGCGGTCAGCTTCTTGAAGTCCATCCCGACACGGTACGGCGTCGGCCTCGACGGCGTCGGAACCCATGTCGCGCCACCCGGAGCCGCAGGACCGGCACCTCGGGACGCGCGCCGAGCCGCACCGGCACGCGGCTCGTCCCGATCCCCGGGCTGACGTACATGCGCCGTCCGTGCTCGCGCACCCAGCCGCCGGCGTAGCGCGCCCCGAACCGCGACGGTATCCAGCGCCGGCGCAGCAGCGGAACGTCGACCTGCCCGCCGTGGGTGTGGCCGGCGAGCGTCAGGGCGGGACGGACGGGGACGCGCGGGAAGACGTCGGGGTCGTGGGTGAGCAGCAGCACCGCCGCATCGTCGTCGCCCACCGCGGCCAACGCCCGCTCGACGTCGGCGATCCGGTGGGTCGGGTCCCCCACGCCCGCGACCCACAGCCCCGGACCGGCGGGCGCGGCGCCGTTCTCCAGCACGACGATCCCCTCCGCCGCCAGCGCCGCGCCCATCCGCTCGCCCGCGTTGCGCCAGTCGTGGTTGCCGAGCACGGCGAACACGCCCCGCGGCGCGCGCAGCTCGCCGAGCGCGGCCGCCACCGCGGCCGGCTCCACCGGCGCGCCGAGCAGGTGGCGATCGTCGACGTGGTCGCCCAGCAGGACGACGACGTCGGGGCCGCGCTCGTTGACCGCGGCGACGACCTCCCTCACCCGCGCGGCGTCGACCTGCGGGGCGCCGGCGTGGAGGTCCGCGACCGCCGCCACCGTCAGCCCGTCGAGCGCGTCCGGCCAGCCCGCCAGGGCGACTGTGCGGCGGCGGACGGCGAGCAGGCGCGGCTCGACGAGCGCCGCCCACGCGGCGACGCCCGCGACGGCGACGGCGCCCACGGCGGCCAGGCGGTTGCGCGTCATGGCGGCGGGTGTTCCCGCTCGCCGAGCGCGTTAGCCCTCACCGCGTCCGGGTACGCGTTGCACATGGCCACCGACACCGACGATCGCCGCATCGACCGGGCGCTCACGCGGCTGCGCGACCAGGCCGGCGACGAGCATCTCGTCACCGTCTGCGACGTCGACGCGGCCGCCAAGGCGGCAGGCCTTGAGGGCGAGGGCGTCGCCGCGCTCCAGGCCCGCCTGGAGGCGGCCGGGATAGACGTCGACGACGACTGCGACCGCGATCCGCGGGAGCAGCCGAGCTACACGATCGCCTCGCTCTCCCACCACACCCAGGACGCGCTGTCGCAGTTCCTCGACGGCATCGGCCGCCACCGGCTCCTGCGCCCCGACGAGGAGCTCGAGCTGTCGCGCCGCATCGAGCGCGGGGACCTCGAGGCCAAGGAGCGGCTCATCAGCTCGAACCTGCGGCTGGTGGTGTCGATCGCCCGCCAGATGCAGGGCAACCACGACCTCTGCCTGCTCGACCTCATCCAGGAGGGCGTGATCGGCCTCGTCCGCGCCGCCGAGAAGTTCGAC
>JANJUA010000184.1 GCA_024710825.1 Solirubrobacteraceae bacterium | reverse complement strand
CTGCGGGCGGTGGAGGCGGGCGGCGACGAGCGCCCGGCAGGCCGGCAGCGTCGCCCACAGCCGCGGCCTGGGCGTGACGTCGATCGGCATCCCGTGGTCGGCGGCGATCTTCGCGAAGCCCGCGGCCATCCGCTCGACGCTGTAGCCCTTGCTCGCGTACTCCTCGGGCGTCTGCGACAGGCCGACCATCACCAGCGTCCAGCGCACGCGCTCGCCGTAGAGCCAGTCGATCCGCCGTCTGAAGGGCTCGGCCGAGAACGCCCACGGGCAGCCCGGGTCGGTGAACTCGGTGATGTCGATGACGAAGTCGTCCGCGCCGGCCATCCGGCAATGGTCGCGCATCGGCGGTCACGGACGCCTGCTGGCCGCGACCGTCTCGCCGCTACGGCGGGGATCACCCGTCCTGTGCGATGGACAGAATACGCGCGCAGATGACACGAGTCCGCCGCCATCACGCCCTTCTCCCGTCGCGCCGGCGGACCTACGGTCGGCGAGGTGGCCGATGAGCCCCATCCCGCGACCACCGAGCCTCGACGTCCCCGAGTCGGAGAAGCGCGGCTACTCCGAGGCCGACGTTCACGCCAAGCTGTTCGAGCCGGACATGCTCGCGCTCGGCTTCCCGCCGCGCACAAACACGCAGGCCGAGGGCGAGTATTTCCTCGAGCAGGGACGCCTCGCCGTGCGCCGACTGCGCAGCGGCGTCGATCGCGCCACCCGCGGGCACTACGACGGGCTCTACCTCGTCGGCAACTCGCCGGTCGTCCTCTGCGAGCTGAAGCGCTTCGACGCGCTCGACCGGCCGGCGGACGTCGAGCGGGCGGAGCGCCAGCTCGTCGGCTACGCGCTGAGCGAGGACTTCACCGAGCCGCCGCCGTTCCTCGTCCTCTACTGCGGGCGGGCCGACCGCACGCGCTGGCTGCGCCTGCGCCGGATGGTTGACGGCGCGGTGCTGGAGCGCGCCGACTACGAGCCGCTGGCCGAGCCGTGGACCTGGCGGCAGATCCTCAGGGCGCAAGCTCGTGGGACGTTCGCGGAGGAGGTCGTCGCGCCCGAGCGGCTGCTCCAGATCCTGCTCCAGCACCTCGACCGGATCGAGGACGACGTCCGGCCTCAGGTCTCTCAGGTCGTGCAGCTCGTCAAGGGCTCGGCGCCGCCACCGGGGGTCGTTCTCAGCCCGTTTGGTGAGTGGCTCGTCGGCCATCGCGAGGCGCTGCGGCGCATGCGCCAGCTCTACCAGCGAAAGGTCGCCGAGATCGGCCGCGCGCAGGACGGCCCAGTGATCGACGAGATCGCGACGCAGGCGGCGCTCAACTACCTCAACAAGGTCTTCTTTCTGAATCTCTGCGAGGACCGCAACCTCCCGGGCTTCTACCGCATCATGCGCGAGTTCCTGCCGGACACGCGCGCGACGACGACACCGACGACCGCAGCCGTCTTCCTTACGCTGCTGAGGCGCAAGATTCGTGACAGCGCCGGCGACTGGAGCGCCGACGAGGAGCGCGCCTACCGCGAGCTCCGCGCCGAGCTGTCGCCGCAGATCGGTGCGCACGTGATCGGCCAGAACAACTGGTGGGAGCTCGTGCGTGTCGCCTTCGACCTCGCGGAGGAGCGCTTCCCGCTCGTCTACCGGCACGACGCGTTCGACGACCTGCGCCCGTCGAAGGAGACGCTCGCCGAGCTCGTCTACGACCTCTCGACGAAGCGCTTCAGCGCCCTGACCAACCGCCACGTCGGCGACATCTACCAGGGGCTCCTGTCCTCTCGCCGCCGGGGAATCGAGGGCCGCGGCGCGCGCCGGCGCCAGCAGTCGCGACTCGGCGCCTTCTACACGCCGGACGCCGACGTCCGCTACATGGTCGGCAAGCTGGCGCTCGACCGCGACTCGCGCGTGCTCGACCCGTGCATGGGCTCGGGCCACTTCCTCGAGGGGCTCTACGACCATCTGCTGGCGCTGCACCGCGCCGCCGGCGTGGGCGAGGCCGACGCCTACCGGCAGATCGTCGGCGAGCAGCTCTGGGGCGCCGACATCGACACGTTCGCGACGTCGCTGAGCGCGATCCGCCTGTTCCTGCTCGACGAGCACGGCACGAAGGTCGCTCCGAGCCTCTTCGTCCACGACATGCTGCTCCACACGCCCGAGCGGCCCGGGGCCGAGCTGTTCTCGCCCGAGGTCCTCGAGAGCGAGGGGCGCGAGCGAGCGACCGCCGAGCGGGCGGTCGCCGAGGAGGTCGACCCGGACGTCGACCGGCTGGCGTCGATCGACGAGCGCGAGTTCGATGCGATCGTCGGCAACCCGCCGTACGGCGCGCGCAAGCCCGACTACAAGAGGCCGGTCTACGCACGCCTCTACGGCCGCCGCGAGCGCGACCTGCGGGCCGGCAGCATCGCCACCGGCGACGAGGACAGCTACGCGATGTTCTTCGCCAGCGGCATCGAGCGGCTGCGCGAGGGCGGGCGCATGTGCCTGATCACGAACGACAGCTTCCGCTCGCTGACGACCCATGCCGCCCTGCGCCGCCACATCCTCGACCGCTGCAGGGTCGTCGAGATCCTGCTCACGGACACCAAGCACTTCGAGGGCGTGAGCTTCGCGTTCGCCGGGATGGCGATCACGACGCTCGAGAAGTGCTCCGACGAGCGCGCGCGGCGGGACAACGTGATGCGGCTGGTCGACTACGTGCGCGACCCGGCGGACTTCGCCAACCCGCCCCCGGATCGTGTCAGCGAGCTGCGCCAGGAGGAGTACGAGGCGCTGCCGGAGACGCCCTTCTTCGTCGGCGTGCCGCGCGACGTGCTGGCTGCGGCTCAGCGCTCGGGACGGGTGGGCGATGTGGCACGGGGCCGCGTCGGGCTCCAGACGGGTCACGACAACGCGTTCCTCGCGGGGATCGAGCGTCCGGCACCCGGCCTGGAGCGGGTCGTCTCGCGGAGCGAGCTCGCCTCGTCGGTCGGCGAGGGGGAGCGGCAAGCGGGCATCGCGCCGCACCTGCCGCACTGGGTGCCGTTCGCCAAGGGCGAGGGCTTCGGCGAGTACTGGCGCGAGCCGGGGGTGGCGATCGACTGGTCGCAGGCGTCGGTCGCGGAGCTCGAGCGGCGCGCCGCCCTGCCCGCGGGAACGGCGCGCAAGACGTACTTCCGCAACCGCGACCACTACTTCCGGCCCGGCCTGACGTACTCGGTCGTCTCCAGCGGGCGGATCTCCGTGCGGCTGATGCCGGAGGGCTGT
>JANJUA010000141.1 GCA_024710825.1 Solirubrobacteraceae bacterium | reverse complement strand
CTGGCGACGAGCGTGCGCGGCGGCGCCGTCATGCGCTCGGCCAGCGTCAGCAGCAGCGGGCGCAGCAGGTTGGCGACGACGACCGGCGCCTCGGGGATCGCGTCGTCGCGCAGGTCCCAGCGGTGCGCGCGGACGGCCACGGCGTTGACGGCGGCGTTCTCGTCGGTGGCCGCGACGCTCTCGCGCTCGTGGTCGTAGCCGTCCACCGGGTCCCAGCCGAGCTTGGAGGCGGCGATCGCCAGCACGCCCGAGCCGCAGCCGAGGTCCGCCAGGGCGCCGCCGGGCGTCTGCTCGAGCAGCAGCTCCAGGCACAGCCGGGTCGTCGGGTGCGCGCCGGTGCCGAACGCCTGCCCGGGGTCGATGACCACCTCCGGCCCGTCGCCCGGCTCGTGCCACGGCGCGCGCAGGCGCACGGCGCCGATCTGAACGGGCCGGTGGAACTCGCGCCAGCGCTCGGCCCAGTCGTCGCCGACCTCCGTCGAGACCACCTCGACGAGCGCGCCGCCGACCGCCGCCGTCAGCTCCCCCAGCTCGGGAAGCTCGCCGGGGGCGCCGTAGACCGCGTACTCGACGACCTCGGGGGAGAGGTCGACCTCCTCCACTCCCGCGGGCGCGAGCACGAGCAGCTCGGCCAGCGCCAGCTCCGCGTCAGGGCGCGCGACCCGCACCGCCAGCCGGATCATCCGGCCTCGCTCACGAGGCGAAGATCGACCGGCGCAGCTTGGAGAACATCGACTCCTCGGAGGCCATGTTCTCGGGGACCATGCTCTCGGCGAGCTCCTCGAGGAGCTCGCGCTGGCGCTTGCTCAGACGGCGCGGGACGACGACGTTGACGACGACCCGCATGTCGCCGGGCCGCCCGCGGCGCAGCGGAGGCATCCCCTTGCCGCGCAGCACGATCGTCGCGCCGGGCTGCGTCCCCGGCGGCACCTCGACCTCCTCGGCCCCGTCGAGCAGCGGCACGCGCAGCGTCGTGCCGAGCGCGGCCAGCGGCGCGGGCAGGTCGAGGATCGTCACCAGGTCGTCGCCGTCGCGGACGAAGCGCTCGTGCTCCTTGACATGCACCTGCACGTACAGATCGCCGGCCGGCCCGCCGCGCTCGCCCTCGTGTCCGCGCCCGGCGAGGCGGATGCGCTGCCCGTCGGCGATGCCCGCGGGGACGTCGACCGTCAGCGTCCGGCGCTGCACGCGGCGCCCACGCCCGCGGCACTCGCCGCACGGCGTCTGCGCGATCCGGCCGTCGCCGCCGCAGCGGTCGCACTCCATCTGGCGCATGACCTGGCCGAACGGCGTGCGCGTGACCGCCTGCAGGACGCCGCCGCCCTGGCACTTCGGGCACGTCTCGATCGGCGTGCCGGGCTCGGCGCCGTTGCCGTGGCAGCGCTCGCAGCGGGCGATGGCGTCGTAGGCGACCTCGGTCTGCGCCCCGCGCGCCGCCGTCTCCAGGTCGATCTCGACCGTGACGCCGACGTCGCCGCCCTGCATGGGGCCGCCGCGCCCGCCGCCCCCGCCGCCGCCGAAGAAGGCGTCGAAGATGTCCGACAGCGACCCGAAGCCGGAGAAGTCCTGCGGCGCGTAGCCGCCGCTGCGCAGGCCGTCCCAGCCGTAGCGGTCGAACGTCGCGCGGCGCTCGGGGTCCGACAGGACCTCATAGGCCTCCGCGGCCTCCTTGAAGTCCTCCTCGGCGGTCTCCGCCGAGTTGACGTCGGGGTGCAGCTCGCGCGCGAGCTTGCGGAAGGCCTTCTTGATCTGGCTGTCGTCGGCGTCGCGGGCGACGCCGAGGACCTCGTACGGGTCTCTGGGCAACTCAGCTCTCGTAGACATCGGAGACGAAGCGCGACAGCTGGCGGGACGCCTCGCGGACCGTGGAGATGGCCGTGCCGTAGTCCATCCGAACCGGTCCCACGAGCGACACCGCGCCGAGCCGGCGGGACGGAAGACCGTAGCCTGCCGCGACCATCGCCAGCGAGCGCAGCTCCGGGAGCTCGTTCTCGGCGCCGATGCGGACGAGCACGTCGGGGCTCGCCAGCGCTACCGCGAGCGCCCCCAGCAGCGTGACGCGCTGCTCCAGCATCCCCATGAGCGCGTTGATCTGCGAGAGGTCCTGGACGCGGTGCTCGGCGAGCAGGCGCGCCGCGCCGTCGACGTAGAGGCTCGACTCGGCGGTCTCGGCGAGCTCCGTGAACGCGGGCGCGAGCTGCGCCACGAAGCGGCGCTCGGTCGCGTTGAGCTCGGGGTCGTCGAGGCGCTTGGCCAGCATCCGCGCGCCGAGCCCGATGCCGCGGAGCTGCTCGTTGAGGTACTCGCCCGCCCAGCTCACGAGGCCCGCGTCGACGGGCTCCTCGAACGGCAGGACGCGCTTGGTCACCCCGCCGGTCGACGTGATGACCACGACCATCACGACCTGCGGCTGCAGCAGCAGCACCTCGACGTGCTTGATCGACGCGGTCTCGACCGGCGGCGCCGTGACGATCGCCAGCAGGTTCGTGACCTGCGACAGCGTCTCGGTGGTGGCCCGCATCGCGTCGTCGATCTCGCGGCGGATGAGGCTCAGCTCCAGCGACACCTGCCGCACGGGCAGCAGCCGGTCGACGAAGTAGCGGTAGCCGGCGTCGGTGGGCACGCGGCCGGCGGAGGTGTGCGGATGGGCGAGCAGGCCGTGCTCCTCGAGCAGGGCCAGCTCGTTGCGGATCGTCGACGGCCCGGCCCGCAGGTCCGGATCCGCGGCGAGCGTCTTGGACGCCACGGGCTGGCCTCCGTCCAGGTGGACCTGCACGACCTTGCCCAGGATCAGCTCTTGGCGAGGGCTCAGCACCCGTCCGATTCTACGAGGAGTCCGCCGTGACCCGGCGAACCCCGGTGCCCATGGACCGCCTCGAACGGATTCGCTCCCGTCCCACGGTCGTCGTCGGCGCCTGCGGCGCGCTGCTGGCCGCGACCACCGCCGTCGCGTTCGCGCAGGACGACCCCGGCAACGCCGTCCCGAGCGCCCTGGAGGGGCCGACGATCCGGCTGGTGGCCGACGCGGGCGCGGTCACGACCGTCGACCTCGGCCGCCCCGGGCAGTCACCGGGCGACCTCTACGCCTTCCGCGCCGCGCTCCGCGACGACTCCGGCAACGAGGTCGGCCGCGTGCTCGGCACCCAGACGACCATGCGGGTCGGGCGCCGCGTCGCGACCGTCCAGGCGGCCGGCACGTTCGAGCTGCCCGACGGGCAGATCGCCTTCGGCGGGCTGTCGGGCTACCCGCGCGCCGAGGCCGGCAACGTCCCCGGCCGCACGTACGTGCGGCCCATCCTCGGCGGCACCGGCGCCTACGCCGGCGTCGGCGGCACCGTGGCGACCACCCGCCGCGACGACGGCCGCTACGACCAGCGCCTCGACCTCGTCGCGCCGCGCGCGGGCGCCGCGCTGCGGTTCTCGGCGAGCACCGGCGCCGGCGAGGCGACCGTCCTGCACGTCGGCGCCCCGACACCCACGAGGGCGACCTCCGGGTCGTCTCCGCGCCCGTCGACGCCCACGAGGGCGGCTTCCTGCGGGGCCTCCAGACGACCGTCCTGACCGAGGGCGGCACGGAGACGATCGCGGCGCCGCAGCTCACCTTCGAGACCCCCGGCGGCCAGCTCGCCATCGGCGGCCTCTCGCGCCGCGCCGCCGACGGGCACCTCGTCGAGGGCCGGGAGCACGTGCGTCCCGTGCTCGGCGGCACCGGCGACTGGGCCGGACGGGCGGGCACCGTGACCACCACGCACGTCGGCGGCGGGCGCTACGAGCAGCGCTTCGAGCTGGCGCCCGCCGGCCGGCCCGCCGGCCGCCTGCGGCTCACGTCGCGCCCGCGCGGGGCCGAGCACCAGCTCGACCTCGGGACGCGGGGCACCAGCGCCGGAGACCTGACGGTCTTCTCCTGGCCGGTCGTCGACCGGCGCGGCCGGCGCCAGGGCCGCGTGCACGGGATCCAGACGACGATCGACAGCGACCGGCGCGCGGTGACGGTCGACGGCCGCCTGACGTTCTCGCTCAAGCGCGGCGACCTCGTCGTCGGGGGCCTGAGCGACTACCCGACGCATGGCCCCGGCCTGCGGGTCGGCCGCTCCTACGAGCGCCCGATCCTCGGCGGCACGGGCCGCTACGCGGGGATGCGCGGCACCGTCACATCGGTGCGGCGCAAGAACGGCTCCTACGAGCAGCGGTTCAGGCTGCTGCGTCCCTGAGCCGCTGCCTGGAGCGCTCGATCTCGACGACCGCCTCCTCGCGGGAGTACCAGCCGTCCACCTTGACGTCCTTCTGCTCGAGGTCCTTGTAGACCGAGAAGAAGTGGGCGATCTCGTCCCGTAGCTGCTGGGACAGGTCGTCGAGGACCTCGAGCTTGTTCCAGCCCGGGTCCTCGATCGGCACGGCCAGGACCTTGTCGTCGATCCCCTGGTCGTCCTCCATGCGGAACAGCGCGATGGGCTTGACGAGGATCCGGCAGCCGGGGAACGTCGCCTCGCTGACGCAGACCATCACGTCGAGCGGGTCGCCGTCGCGGCCCAGGGTGTCGGGCACGAAGCCGTAGTCGGTCGGGTAGACCATCGACGAGAACAGGAAGCGATCGAGCTTGATCGCCCCCAGATCGTGGTCGTACTCGTACTTGTTGCGGCTCCCCTTGGGGATCTCGATGACGGCGACGAATGCGTGTTCGGAGACTTCCATAGGCGGCCCATGATCGCAGCCGCGAGCGGCCGCTCTAGGATCTCGGCAACGAACTCGCGAGAGGAGCGCAGGGGCATGGCGACGGATCTGGAGCACGAGCTGGCGGAGCTGCTGAA
Organism: Solirubrobacteraceae bacterium; assembly: GCA_024710825.1. Classification (GTDB taxonomy): domain Bacteria; phylum Actinomycetota; class Thermoleophilia; order Solirubrobacterales; family Solirubrobacteraceae; genus Capillimicrobium. The sequence continues at coordinate 3,378 of JANJUA010000141.1, read as the reverse complement.
GGTCGAGACCTTCGAGCCGTCCGACGAGTTCCGTCGAGCCGCGCTGATCGTCGACGACTCGGTCTACGAGGCGGCCGAGGCCGATCCCGCGGCGTGGTGGGGCGAGCAGGCGCGGGCGCTCGACTGGTTCACCGAGCCGACCGAGACGCTCGACGAGAGCGACCCGCCGTTCTACCGCTGGTTCGCCGACGGGACGCTCAACGCGTCGCACAACTGCTTGGACCGCCACGTGGCGGCCGGGCTCGGCGACCGCGTCGCGTTCCACTGGCGCGGCGAGGAGGGCGAGGAGCGCGACATCACCTACGCCGCCCTGCTCGCCGACGTGCAGCGCTTCGCCAACGCGCTGAAGGACCGCGGCGTCGGCCGCGGCGACGTCGTCGGGATCTTCCTGCCGATGATCCCCGAGGTCGTCGTGGCGATGCTCGCCTGCGCCCGCATCGGCGCGCCGCACAACGTCGTCTTCGGCGGCTTCTCGGCCGAGTCGGTCAAGGAGCGGATGGACTCGTCGGACGCCAAGGCGCTGGTGACCGTCGACGGCGCGCGGCGCAAGGGCCGCACGGCGCCGATCAAGCGGCAGGTCGACGCGGTCGGCATCGACGTCCCGACGACCTTCGTCGTGCGCCACACCGGCATCGAGGACTGCCCGATGGGCGACGGCGACGTCTGGTTCCACGAGGCGCTCGCGGCGGCCGACGAGACTTGCGAGCCGGAGGCGGTGCCGGCCGAGCACCCGCTCTACCTCCTGTACTCGAGCGGCTCGACGGCCAAGCCGAAGGGCATCCTGCACACGACCGGCGGCTACCTGACCCAGATCGCGTGGACGCACAAGTACGTCTTCGACCTCAAGCCGGAGTCGGACGTGTACTGGTGCTCGGCCGACGTCGGCTGGGTCACCGGCCACTCCTACATCGTCTACGCGCCGCTGCTGAACGCGGCGACGTCGGTGATGTACGAGGGGGCGCCGGACTACCCGCACAAGGGCATCTGGTGGGAGCTGTGCGAGCGCTACGGCGTGACGATCTTCTACACCGCGCCGACCGCGATCCGCGCCTGCATGAAGTGGGGCGCCGAGTACCCCGCCGAGCACGACCTGTCCTCGCTGCGGCTGCTCGGGTCGGTGGGCGAGCCGATCAACCCGAAGGCGTGGCTCTGGTACCACAAGGTCATCGGCGACGGCCGCTGCCCGATCGTCGACACGTGGTGGCAGACGGAGACCGGCGCCATCATGATCACCACCCTGCCGGGAGTGCAGGCGACCAAGCCCGGCTCCGCGGGGCCCCCGCTCCCGGGCATCTCGGCGCGGGTCGTGGACGAGGCGACCGGCGAGGAGTCCGAGCGCGACACGCAGGGCCTGCTCACGCTGACCCGGCCGTGGCCGGGCATGCTGCGCACGCTGTTCGGCGACGACGAGCGCTACGTCGCGACCTACTGGGAGAAGTTCGGCCCGCGGACGTACTTCGTCGGCGACGCGGCGCGCCAGGACTCCGACGGCTACTTCTGGGTGATCGGGCGCGTCGACGACGTGCTGAACGTCTCCGGGCACCGCATGTCGACGGCCGAGATCGAGAGCGCGATCGTCTCCCACGGCAAGGTCGCGGAGGCGGCCGTGATCGGCCAGGCCGACGAGGACACCGGCCAGTCGGTGACCGCCTTCGTGACGCTGGAGGGCGACCTCGACGGCTCCGACGCGCTGGTGGAGGAGCTGCGCGAGCACGTTGCGCAGCGCATCGGCAAGCTCGCCCGCCCGCGGCGGATCATCTGGTCCGACGACCTGCCGAAGACCCGCAGCGGCAAGATCATGCGGCGCCTGCTGCGCGACATCGCCGAGGGCCGCGCGCTGGGCGACGTGACGACGCTGCGCGACCCGGAGGTCATGGCCCAGCTGGAGGACCGGATCAAGGAGCTGCAGGCCGAGGAGGGCTAGCTTCCGGCCCTCGATGGATGACGGGATCACGGATGCCGGAGGCCGGGATGCGCCTCGGACCGCTCAGGTCGCGCCCGCCGTGCTGCGCGCGGGCAAGATCCTCGACGCGCTCGCGGCCGGCCCGCCCAGCGCGACGCTCGCGTCGCTGTCGCGCCGGCTCGGGTTCCCGCGCAGCAGCACGCTGGCCCTGTGCAACAGCCTCGTCGAGATCGGGCTGCTGGTCCGTGACCCGGACGGCTCGTACCGCCTGGGCCCGCACACGCTCGACCTGAGCCGCTCGTTCCTTCAGCAGACCGATCTGCCCACGGAGTTCCAGAGGGCCGTCGCCGAGCTCGGTCTGCTGGCGGAGCAGACGCTGGTGTGCGGGGTGCTGCGCGGACGCGACGTGGTCTACATCGGCCGCCGCACCGGCACGAGCGCTCTGGCCATCAGCTACGAGATCGGCATGCGGCTGCCCGCGCACTGCACGGCCAGCGGCCTCGCGATGCTGAGCTGCCTGTCGGACTCCCAGCTCGGCGAGCTCTACGCCGACGGAGACCTCGAACGTCTCACCGAGCGGTCGATCGGCACCACCGCCGAGCTCCACGAGCGCCTCGCGACGGTGCGCGAGCGCGGCCATGCCATCGACGACGAGGAGACCGCCGCCGGCATGGTGTGCGTCGGAGTGCCCGTGCGAGACGGCGGTGGGCCGGCGGCCGGCGCGGTGGCCGTGAGCATGCCCAAGGGAGCGCAGCCACAGCATCGGCTGGCCGACATAGCCGGCCAGCTCCAGCGGATCTCCGACGCGGTCGCCCGCGGCCTCGGGGCGCCGTGACCTACGACGCGGTCGGGAAGTGCATCCCGCCGGCGGCGGCCCCGGGGTCCTGCTCGGGCCATCGCGTGGTGATCGCCTTCGCGCGGGTGTAGAAGCGGATCCCCTCGGCGCCGTGGATGTGGTGGTCGCCGAACAGCGAGTCCTTCCAGCCGCCGAACGAGTAGTAGGCCATCGGCACGGGGATCGGCACGTTGACGCCGACCATGCCCACGTGGACCTCGCGCTGGAAGCGCCGGGCCGCCGCGCCGCTCGAGGTGAAGATCGCGGTGCCGTTCGCGAACGAGCCCTCGTTGATGAGCCGGATCGCGTCGTCGAGCGAGGCGACGCGCACGATCGCGAGCACCGGCCCGAAGATCTCGTCGCGGTAGACGGACATCTCGCTGCCGACGCGGTCCAACAGCGTCGGCCCGACGAAGAAGCCGCCGCCCTCCACCTCCAGCTCGCGGCCGTCGACGACGGCGACCGCGCCGGCGTCGACGCCCTCGCGGATGTAGCGGACGACCCGCTCCCGGGCCTGCGGCGTCACGACCGGGCCCATCTCGGACTCGGGGTCCAGCCCGGAGCCGACGCGGATCTCGCGCGCCTTGGCCTCCAGCCGCGCGGCCAGCGGATCGGCGGCGTCGCCCACCGCCACCGCGAC
>JANJUA010000073.1 GCA_024710825.1 Solirubrobacteraceae bacterium | reverse complement strand
TGTCGTTCGGCCGCTGGGACCTCGCGCAGATGCACGTGTTCGACCTGCGCGACGGGCAGATGATCGGACCCGTCGACGAGTACGTCACCATGGACGGCCTCGACGACGAGGAGCTCGCCATCGTCGGCGAGTGCCTGCGGCCCGGCCAGCAGTTCACCTACACGTTCGACCTTCGCAGCGACTGGGTGCACACCTGCCACGTCGCGACGGAGCCCATCGACCCGCGCGACGAGCTCGGCGAGGTTCCCCTGCGGCCCGTCGTCCTGTGGGGCTGGGGCAACCTTCCGGACCAGCACGGGCGCATCACGGCCGCCGGCTGACGCGCGGCGCCCGATACCCTCGGCGCCGCGCCTATGTCGACGCCCGCTCTCTCGCTGCGCTCCGCCTGGGCGCGCCCGGCGCGCGCCATCCCGCTCGGCGGACTGGGCGCGATCGTCGCCGCGTCCTGCGTGCTGGCGCTGCTGTCCCTGCTGCTGCCCACGACGCCGACGTACGACCCGTTCGCCTGGCTCATCTGGGGCCGGGAGATCCTGCACCTCGAGCTCGACACGCAGTTCGGCCCCTCGTGGAAGCCGCTGCCGGTGATCTTCACGACGGTGTTCGCCCTCGTCCCCGACGCGGCGCCCGACCTCTGGGTCGCCGTCGCGCGCGCGGGCGCCATCGCCGCGGTCCTGCTCGCCTTCCGCGTCACGCGGCGGCTCGGCGGGGGCGTCGCCGGCGGGCTCGTCGCCGCCGCCTGCCTGGCGGTGTCGACCGACTTCGTCCGCTTCTCCGCCATCGGGGACTCCGAGGGCCTGCTCGTCGCCCTCGTCCTGGCGGCGGTGGACCTGCACCTCTCGGGCAGGCGCCGCGCGGCGCTGTGGGTGCTCTTCGCCGCCTGCCTGCTGCGGCCGGAGACGTGGCCCTTCGCCGCCGTCTACGCGACGTACCTCCTGCGGATCGACCGCGCGCTGTGGAAGACCATCGCGGCGATGGCGGTCCTCGGCGCCGTGCTGTGGTTCGGGCCGGAGCTGTGGGGGTCCGGCGACCCCTTCCGCGCGGGCGCGCGCGCCCGTGACCCGAACCCGAACGCGATCGCCTTCGCCGACTTCCCCGCCTTCGAGGCCGTCAAGCGCATGCTCGCGATGACCCCGTGGCCCGCCGAGATCGGCTTCGTAGCGCTCGTCGCCGGCTGGATCGCCGGACTGTGGCGCGACCGCACCGTCGCGCTCGTCGGCGCGGGCGCCGCCGGGTGGCTGCTGATCGTCGCCGCCATGACCGAGGCCGGGTTCTCCGGCAACGCCCGCTACATGATCGCCCCGATCGCGCTCGCCTGCGTGGCCGGCGGGGTCGGCTGGGGGCGCGCCACGAGGCTCGTGCCGCGGATCGGGCCCATCGTCGGCCTGGCGCTCGCGGCGGCGCTGCTCGTCTCCCCCGCGGGCCTGCTGCCCGACGACCTGCGCGCCGCGCGCAACGAGGCACGGCTCATGGACGCGCTGAGCGGCGCGATCGCCGCCACGGGCGGGGCGGAGCGGGTGCTCGACTGCGGCACCGTGACGACCGGGGCGTTCCAGGTCACCGCGCTGGCCTGGAAGCTCGACGCCCACATCCGGCGCATCGACCTCGTCCCCACGGTGCCGGGCACGGTCTTCCGCTCGGCGCCCGAGCCGCGGACGATCCCGGGCGCGCCCGTGCTCGTCGTCGGCGACCCGCGCTGGCGCCCCGTCGCCCACGTCGATCCGTGGGAGGCCCTTCAGGCGTGCCGCGAGGGGCTGGGGGTACCACGATGAACGTGGCCGCCGTCGCCCTCCGCCGCCCCGCCGCGGCCTGGATGCGCTCGACGGCAGGCGTGCGCGTGCTCGAGGGCGCCGGGCTGCTCGCGCTCGTCGCGCTGTCGCTCCTGCTGCGCACCACGGAGATGGCGACCGACTTCTGGATCGACGAGGCGCTGTCGGTCGGGATCTCGTCGCGCCCGCTGCTCGACATCCCCGAGACGCTGCGCCTCGACGGCTCCCCGCCGCTCTACTACCTGGTGCTGCACGGCTGGATCGCTCTCGTCGGCGACGGCGTCGTCGCGACGCACTGGCTCTCGCTGATCTTCGCGCTGATGTGCATCCCCGTCGCCTTCTGGGTGGGCGCGAGCCTCTTCGACCGCCGCGTCGCGTGGATCCTGGCCGCGCTCACCGCGCTGTGCCCGTTCCTGACCAGCTACGCGCAGGAGACGCGGATGTACTCGCTCGTCATCCTGCTCGCGCTGCCGTGCACCGCCTGCTTCCTGCACGCCTACGTCTACGGCCGCCGCGCCTACCGGATCCCGTTCGGGGTGCTGCTCGCGGCGCTGCTGTACACGCACAACTGGGCGCTGTTCCTCGTCGCCGCCTTCCTGCTCGCCGGGGCGATCTGCCGGCGCGAGCAACGCGCGTCGACGAAGGACCTCGCGATCGGCTTCGGCACGGCGCTGGCGCTCTACCTGCCGTGGGTGCCGACGTTCGTCTTCCAGGCGCTGCACACGGGCGCGCCCTGGGCGACGGCGCCGACGCTGACGACGCTCGTCCGCTCGTCCGACCGGCTCCTCGGCGGCGAGGCGGGGACGGTCGTCGTGCTGCTCGTCGGGGGTGCGGGGCTCGTCGCGCTGGCGCGCAGCGGGCGTCTGGAGCGCCGCGTGCTCGTCCCGGCGCTCCTGCTGCTCGCCGTCTCGCCGATCGTGCTGGCGTGGCTGACGTCCCAGGTCTCGCCGGCGTGGGCGACGCGCTACCTCGCGATCGCGGTCGCGCCGATGCTGGTGCTCGCGGCCGTCGGGCTGCGCAACGCGGGGCGCCTCGGCGTCGCCGGCCTGGCGGTGCTCGCGGTGTTCTGGGTCTTCGAGTCCGCCCCACCGTCCAAGAGCAACGCGGTCGACATCGCCACCGAGCTCGGGCCGACGCTCGGCCCCGGCGACCTGGTCATCTCCACCCAGCCCGAGCAGGTGCCGGTGCTCTCCTACTACCTCGAGGACGAGACGAGCGGGCTCACCTACGCGACCCCGTTCGGGGTGCAGGAGGACCTCGGCGTAACGGACTGGCGCGACGGGCCGGAGCACTTCGACGCGACGGGCGTCGACACGGAGCTGCTGCCGCTGCTCGACGACGCGCCCGTCGGCAGCGACGTCCTGCTCGTCGTGCCGATCATCTCCAACCCCGAGCGCTGGGTGGCGCCGTGGACGAGCCGCGTGCGCGACCGCTCGATCGAGTACGAAGGCGTGCTGCGCGGAGATCCGCGGTTCGAGCTGCTCGAGGTGATGCCGGAGGACACCGAGTCGCCCGGGCCGAACCCCCTGGAGGGGCTGCTCTTCCGGAAGGTGCGGGGCTAGCCGAGACCGTCACGGAGGGCATGGTGGCCGGTGGCCGCCGAAGGGGCCCCGCGGGCGATCAGTGCTTGAAGTGGCGGCGGCCCGTGAAGACCATCGCCACGCCCGCGGCGTCCGCGGCGGCGACGACCTCGTCGTCGCGCTTGGAGCCGCCCGGCTGCACGATCGCCGTCACGCCCGCGTCGATCGCGGCCTGGGGACCGTCGGCGAACGGGAAGAACGCGTCTGAGGCGAGCACGGCGCCCTCCAGCGGCGACTGCGCCTTCTCGATCGCCAGGCGCACCGAGTCGACGCGGCTCATCTGCCCCGCGCCGATGCCGACCGTCGCGCGGTCCTTCGCCAGCACGATCGCGTTGGACTTCACGTGCTTGGCGATCTGCCAGGCGAACAGGAGGTCGCCCCACTGGGCGTCGGCGGGCGGCGTGGCGCCCGCGACCTCCATCGCCGAGCGCGCGGTCGTCTCGCCGTCGGAGTCCTGCACGAGCAGGCCGCCGTCGAGCTGGCGCAGGTCGAGCCTGACGCCCGCCGGCGCGCGCCGCTCGCCGTCTTCGAGCAGGCGGACGTTCGGCTTGCGGGTGAGGACCTCCAGCGCCCCGTCGCCGTAGCCGGGCGCGATGAGCACCTCGACGAACTGCCCGCTGAGCGCCTCGGCGAGCTCGGCGTCCACCGGGCGGTTCAAGGCGATGATGCCGCCGAACGCGCTCACCGGATCGCAGGCGAAGGCGCGGCGGTAGGCCTCCAGCGGCGTGTCGGCCAGCGCGGCGCCGCACGGGTTGTTGTGCTTGACGATCACGCAGGCCGGCTCCTCGAATTCGCGCAGGATCGCGCGCGCGGCGTCGAGGTCGAGCAGGTTGTTGAACGACAGCTCCTTGCCGTGGTGCTGCTTGACCATCGACAGGACGTGGCGGCGGGCGCCGATCTGCGTGTAGAGCGCGGCCCGCTGATGCGGGTTCTCGCCGTAGGGGAGGTCGGTGAGCTTCTCGAAGGCGCGCAGGAACAGCGGCGGGAAGTCCTGGACCTGCTCGGAGAACCAGCGCGCGATCGCGGTGTCGTAGCGGGCGGTGAGCGCGAACGCCTCGCCCGCGAGCGAGCGGCGGGTGTCGAGCCCCAGGCGGCCGTCGCCGGCCTCCAGCTCCGCGAGCACGGCGTCGTAGGCCTCGGGGCTCACGACGACGGCGGTGAACGCGTGGTTCTTCGCCGCGGCGCGGATCATCGTCGGGCCGCCGATGTCGATGTCCTCGATGATCTCCGCGTCGGCGGCGTCGCGGCGGGCGGCGGTCCGCTCGAACGGGTAGAGGTTCACGCAGACGAGGTCGATCCACTCGACGCCGCGCTCGTCCGCGGCGGCGACGTGGTCCGCGTTGTCGCGGACGCCGAGGATCCCGGCATGGAGCTTCGGGTGCAGCGTCTTGACGCGGCCGTCCATCATCTCCGCGAAGCCCGTGAGGTCGTCGACGGCGCGGACGTCCAGGCCGGCGTCGCGCAGCGCGCGGGCGGTGCCGCCGGTGGAGACGAGCTCGACGCCGAGGGCGGCGAGGCCCTTGGCGAAGTCGACCACGCCGCGCTTGTCGGAGACCGACAGGAGGGCACGGCGGACGCGCACCTCACCGGGTGCGGTGAGGGCGGAGGATGCGGGCGCTTCGGCGGAGATGCTCCGCAGGTTATCGCGAGACGGTTAGCATGCCTCCATGCGCGACACGGACGTCCGGAGGCGGCTCCTCGCGGCTGCTCTCTCCATCCTCGGCCTGGCGCTGGCGCCGGCCGCCGCGAAGGCCACGACCGCCGTCGTCCTCGTCTCGGGGTTCGACACGTCGTCGCCGTTCACGACGTCCGCCGAGGAGTGCGCCGGGCGGGAGGGGCCGACGTGGGGGGATCCGAACGGGCCGCCCGCCGCGCTGCGCGCCGCGGGCCTGGCGGTGTTCACCGCGCCGATCGCCAACACGGGGACGGCGCCGCCGCCGGCGTGCCTCGCCGCCGGCCAGCCCGCCCCGCCCGCGAGCGCCACGATCGACTCCAACGGCGACATCGACGCCAACGGCAGGGCGCTCGGCGAGCTGCTCGGCTTCCTCCAGTCGTCCTACGGGGTCGACACGGTCAACCTGGTCGGCCACTCCGCCGGCGGGCTGTGGTCGCGCTCGGCGATCACGCAGCTCGCGTCGGCCGGCGGGCCGCGGGTCCAGTCGCTGACGACGCTCGGCACGCCGCACACGGGATCCTTCGGCGCCGACCTCGCCGAGACGCTCGTCAACGGGCAGTGCAAGGAGAGCAACCAGGTCGAGCAGATCGTCTGCGAGGCGGTGCTCGCCGTGATCCAGGCCGAGTTCCAGTCGCTCGGTCCGACGGCGATCGAGCAGCTCACGAGCACGTTCCTCGCCGGGTGGAACCCGCAGCAGCAGCTCGGGTGCCCGGTCGCCGTGATGGGCGGGAACTGGCTCAGCCTCCCGCTGTTCCCGCTGGAGTACTACAACGCGAGCGACGGGATCGTGGGCCAGGCGAGCGCGCTCGGGCAGCGCGCGACGTCGATCATGCTGCAGCCGATCCCGGCACCCGGGTTCCAGCCCGTGGGATCGCAGCTGTTCCCGGTCGTGCACAGCGGCTCGCTGACGTTCCTGACGCCGAACACGCTGCTCAACCAGACCGACGTCTCCGCGACGACCGTCGCGGCGGTGGGCGCGGGCGCCGCGTCCGCTCCGTGCGACCAGCCGCCGGCGCCCGTCGAGGCGCCGGACGCGGTGACCCCGCCGCCCGCGACGGTCGAGCCGCTGCCGCAGCCGCTGCAACCCCGGACGGCCCGGATGCCGGTCGTCACCCGCGCGGGCTTCCGCTCGATGGACACCGCGGGCAACGGCCGCAGGCTGCCGCGGCAGGGGCGCAACGCGGTGGTGCTGCTCCTGGACGGCGCTTCGCTGCGCTGCCAGGGCCGCGCCGTCGTCAGTGCGCCGGTGCTGGGCTCGCACCGGCTGAGCGCGGCCGTGCCGCGCTGCTCCGAGCGCCTGCGGGTGCGGGGCGGCCGGGCGCTGGCGCTTCAGCCGGAGCAGGGCAGCGCGCTGCGGATCGAGCGCTCGGGACGCGCGTTGACGCTGCGGGTGACGGGGCGCGGGCTGCGCGGCGCCCAGGCGCGGGTGCGGATCCGCGGACACTGGCGTCCGGCGCGCCTGGGACGGATGATCGTGCTGCCGAAGGGCACCGGCCCCGTGGCCGTGCGCGTGGTCGGGCGGGGCCGGTCCGGCGAGCGGGAGTCGGCCACGGCGCACGTCGCGGATTGACGCCCGCGGACGGCGGGAAGGCTCGGGGCATGACGCCACAGGACGCAGACCGGGAGGTCGCGGGAGCCGAGCGCGACATGGAGCGCTCCGAACGCACGATGGAGCGCGAGGCCGAGCGGGTCGAGGAGGACATCGAGGAGTCGCGACGCGACCTCGAGGAGCTGCGCCGGCTCGACGGGGACGCGGCGGGGGACTGGCGGGACGAGGCGGGCTGAGTGGCCCGCGCATCCGTGGCACAATTCGTGCTACTATGTGATCATGTCTTCACGGACGGTTCGTGCGCGCCTCGATTCCGAGTCCGAGCGGAGCCTCGCGCTCCTCATGGGCGAGGGGCGCAACGAGTCCGAGGCGGTGCGGGCGGCGCTCGTCGAGGCAGGTGACCGGCGTCGGCGGCGTTCGTCGCTGGCCGAGGAGAGCGGCCGGTTGGCCTCAGACCCGGCGGACCGGCGTGCCCGCGTGGCGGTCATGTCCGACATGGACGCCGCCGGAGCCGACTGGCCGGAGGCGTGACGCGCGGGGACGTCTACCGCGTACGACTCCCGGCCCGCCGAGGGCATGAGCAGCGAGGCGCGCGGTACGCGGTGATCGTGCAGGTCGACGAGCTGCTCGGGCTGTCGACCGTCGTCGTCGCCCCCACGTCGCGCAGCGCGGCGCCGGCCACCTTCCGGCCGGTCGTCAGGTTCGGCGACGAGCCGACGCGGGTGCTCGTCGAGCAGGTTCGCGCGGTGGACGTCCAACGGCTGGACGAGCAGGCCGGCCGGCTGTCCGCCGCCGAGCAGCGTGCTGTCGACGACGCGCTCGCCACGGTGCTCGGCCTCGCCGGCTGAGGACAGTGACCCCGCTCAGTCGACGAGAATGCGGCGGGGGTTCGACGGGTCGCGGCGCAGGGCGCCCCGGGCGACGAGGCGGACGGCCTCGGGAAGCAGGCGGTGCTCGAGCGACCGGAGCGCCTCGTGGACCGCCTCCGGGTCGGTCGCGTTCGGGATCTCCGCCGCGGCCTGGAGGACGATCGGGCCGGTGTCGACGCCCTCGTCCACCAGGTGCACGGTGACGCCGAAGACCTTCACGCCGTGCTCGACCGCCTGCGCGATCGCGGCGATCCCCGGGAACGCCGGCAGGAGCGCGGGGTGGACGTTCAGCACGCGGTCGGGGAAGCGGGCGAGGAACGTGGCGCTGCACAGCTGCATGTAGCCGGCGAGCACGACGAGCTCCACGCCCCGCTGCGCCAGCCAGTCCGCGATGGCGGCGTCGCGGTCCTCGCGGGAGGCGAAGTCCGCGCGCGGGAAGACGCGCGTCGGGACGCCGGCCGCCGCGGCTCGCTCGAGGGCGCGCGCGCCGGGCTTGTCGGACGCCACCGCGACGAGCCGCGCCTCACGGCCGTGGACGGTGTCCAGCAGCGCCTGGAGGTTGGTGCCGGAGCCCGAGGCGAGCACGCCGACCGAAAGGGGCGTGGACCGGGCACGGGTAGGATCGCCGCCGGGCAGGCCGCCGGCCGGGGCTACGCCGCCGTCGCGCGGGCTGCTCACGCAGCGGCCTCCCGGCCCGGGGCGAGGGTGAGCTTCGGGAACGCGCCGCCGGTCGAGCGCAGGCGGCCCGCGTCCAGCAGCGCGTCGACGCGCGCCAGCACCTCCTCGCCGCGCAGGTCCGCGAACGCGCCGTAGGCCGGCAGGCCGTCGTAGGAGCGCTCCCGGATCGCCTTCGAGCGCGCGCCGCGAAGGATCTCGACCGCCCGCGTCCGACCGACCGCCGGGTCCGCCACGCGCACCAGCTCCACGATCGCCGCATCGAGGTCATGCGCGGCGCCGCCACCGCGCGCCTGCCGTCCCGGCGCGCGAGCCGCCCGCGGCACGGCCGCCTTCGGCGCGCACGCGTCGCAGCACGCCACGCCCTCCATCGGCGCCGGCGCCGCGTGGTCGCCGAAGTGGCGCAGGATCGCCCGCCGCCGACAGCCGCGCGACTCAACGAAGCCCCAGATCGACCGGTACTGCCGCCAGCGGGCGCGCTGCGCCTCCGCCGCGCTCGCCTTGCACGCCGCCCGGGCGCGCCCGTCGAAGCGCCCCAGCACCCGCCCCTTCAGGCGGTCCGGCGCCGAAGGGGCCGGCTGGACCACGCCCGCGCGCGCGAGATGACCCACGATCGAACGCACCTGCTCGGCCTCGCAGCCCTGGGCCACGAGCTCGTCGAGGCCGAGGTCGTAGCGGCCGTCGCTGGCCCGCATCCGCAGGCGCTCGGCGACCCGCATGAACAGCGCGTCGTCCACCTGGGCGCGCTCGATGAAGAAGACGTGCAGCCCCTTGTCACGGCTCTCGGCGAACAGCAGCGCGCGGGCCGGCGCGCCGTCGCGCCCCGCGCGGCCCGCCTCCTGGTAGTAGGCCTCGAGCGAGCCCGGCACCGAGGCGTGGCAGACGGTCCGCACGTCGGCCTTGTCGACGCCCATGCCGAACGCGTTGGTCGCCACGACCACGTCGACCTCGCCGCCCATGAAGCGCCGCTGCGCCGCCGCGCGCGCCTCGCGCCCCAGCCCCGCGTGGTAGGCGACCACCTCGCAGGCGAGCGCCGCGCGCAGCTTGCGCGTCAGCGACTCCGTCGCCGCGCGCGTGCCCGC
>JANJUA010000034.1 GCA_024710825.1 Solirubrobacteraceae bacterium | reverse complement strand
GACGACGAACTGCAAAGCGACTTCCCTCTCTTCCCGCTCGGCATCGTGACCCTGCCGACGGAGTACGTCCCGCTCCACATCTTCGAGGAGCGCTACAAGACGATGATCGACGAGTGCCTCGAGGAGGGCAGCGAGTTCGGGATCGTCTGGCTCGCCGAGGAGGAGCTCAAGGACGTGGGCTGCGCCGTGGAGGTCGCGCGCGTGCTCGAGCGCATGGACGACGGCCGGCTGAACATCCTCTGCCAGGGCACGCGGCCGTTCCAGATCGTCACCCGCCAGGACGAGCTCCCCTACCCGGCCGGGACCGTCGAGTTCCTCAGCGACAAGGACGAGGATCGCGACGCGGCGGCGCTCGAGCGCGCGCACGAGTCCTATCGGGAGCTGGTCGAGCAGGCCGCCGAGCGGACGCTCGAGTCCGAGGAGGTCGCCCCGATGACGGCCTACGAGATGGCGGCGACCGTGGACTTCGGGCTGGACGCGAAGCAGGGGCTGCTCGAGCTGCGCTCGGAGAACGCGCGCCTGCGGCTCGTCGACCGGCTCTTCCGGGCGGCGACGAAGCGGCTGGACTACGTCGAGCGCGCCCAGGCCCGCGCGAAGAGCAACGGCAAGGTCCGCTTCGGGTAGCGGTCCTGCTCGACGCGGGTGACGGGTGGCCGCCCGCCGACACGTTCCGGCGGACTATCGCCGGGGCGGCCGGCGAGGGGCTGGTCCCACGTCCGCCGCCGGCGGCGGCGCGGTCCGGTGCAGCTTGATCGCGACGTGCACGGCCAGGCGCTGCTCGGGGCGGTCCAGGCGGCCGTCCAGCAGCATCGCGGCCTGACCGAGGCGGTGCCGGAACGTGTTGCGGTGCATGAAGCAGCGGCGGGCGGCACGATCGTGGCGCGGGAAGTCCAGACCCGCCTCGACCACGCCGAGGAGGTTCGTCCCGTGCTCGCGATCGAAGGCGAGGAGCGCGCCGACCTGCGTGTCGACGAAGCGCCTCGCGACGTCAGCGTCGACCTGGCCGGCGAGCAGCTCGTCGAGGGCGTACTCGCGCGCCCAGGCCAACGCCGGGCGGCGGTCCGCGCGCGCGAGTCCGGCCAGCCGGGCGAGCCGCCGCGTCGCGGCGCTCAGGCCGTCCACGCCGGCCGGCTCGTCTGCCGCGATCGCCTGCGCGCGTGAGGTGGGGGCGACCTCGGCCGCCAGCCGCGCCGCCTCGGCGAACCAGGCCGCCGCGCTGCCTCGGTCATCCGTGGACGGCGCGCCGACCGGGTGCAGCAGGACCAGGCGGCCGGCCAGCTGCGCGCTCAGGGTCCGCTCGGCGAGCGCGAGTGCCCCCCGCTCGACGCTGTCGATCGCCTCCGGAGCGAGGGTCCCGAGCCGCCAGGTGAGGACCGCGGGCCAGTAGGCGTCGGCGAGCTCGATGCCCAGCTCGGCGGCCTCGCGGCGGACGAGGTGGTCGGGCGGCAGGGGCGGGGTCACCAGGCGGCGCACGAACGCCGCGCGCTGGAGGCGCACCAGCGTGGCTCGGCGTAGCTGGTCGGTCAGCAGGGTCGGCAGGAGGCGGACGATGGGGTTCGGGTCCCCTGCGGCGTCACCAATCGCGAGCGCGCCGAAGCGCAGGCGTCGGCAGACGAGGCGGGTGACCGACCAGCCGGGCGGGGCGATGAGCGGGTTGCGTGCCGCGGCGCGGGCGATCGAGACGGCCCGCTCGCCGAGGTCGTCGCTCGGCGCGCGCCCGAGGATCCTGCCGGACTGGTCGACGAGGCCCAGCGGACGGCCCAGCTCCGACCCGGCCGTGGCGATCAGCTCCGCGGGGTCGTCGCTGGCGACCGCGAGCTCGACGAGCGACGCAACCGTCGCCTGGGGTTCGGAGCGGACGTGCAGGTATCCCTCACCCACCGTCGAGCGTACCGCCGTGGTCAACGCTCGGCAACGCGTGCGTCGAGCATCGATCGAGGCCCCGCCGAGGCCAGACGGAGGGCACGGTGCACCCACGTGGTTGATCGGCGCGCCCGACGGCGGTAGACGGGACCTCGATCCCCGGGAGAGGAGCGCTCATGCCAGAGCTCGCGTTCAGCGTCGACCAGTCCAAGCCGATGGCCGAGCAGGCCGTGCCGGGCCACAACCGGTGGCATCCGGACAACCCCTCCGCGGCGTCGGTGAGCCCCGGAAGCGATTTCCGGGTCGAGTGCCGCGAGTGGACGGACGCCCAGCTCGGCAACAACGACTCGGCCAACGACGTGCGCGACGTGGACCTCACGCGCGCGCACATGCTCAGCGGCCCGATCGAGATCGAGGGCGCCGAGCCCGGGGACCTGTTGGTGGTGGACATCCTCGACCTCGGTCCGTGCCAGCCGCCGCAGGAGTTCGGCGACGCGCCCGGGCAGGGATGGGGATACACGGGCATCTTCGCGAAGGTCAACGGCGGCGGCTTCCTCACGGACCACTTCCCCGACGCCTACAAGGCGATCTGGGACTTCCGCGGCCAGGAGGCCACCTCACGCCACGTCCCGGGAGTCCGCTACACCGGGATAACCCATCCCGGGCTGTTCGGCACGGCTCCGTCCGCCGACCTGCTCGCCGAGTGGAACCGGCGCGAGCAGGCGCTGATCGACACCGACCCCGAGCGGGTCCCGCCGCTGGCCCTGCCGCCGATCATGGACGGCGTGCTCGCGGGCACCCTGACGGGCGCGGAGCTCGAGCGGGTCGGCCGCGAGGGCGCGCGGACCGTCCCCGCCCGGGAGAACGGCGGCAACCACGACATCAAGAACTTCACGCGGGGCAGCCGCGTGTACTACCCGGTGCACGTCCCGGGCGCGAAGCTGTCGGGCGGCGACCTGCACTTCTCGCAGGGCGACGGGGAGATCACGTTCTGCGGCGCGATCGAGATGGGCGGCTTCATCGACTTCGGCGTCGACCTGATCAAGGGCGGCATGGCGAAGTACGGGATCACCACCAACCCCGTGCTCATTCCCGGCCGCGTGGAGCCACGCTACAGCGAGTTCTTGACCTTCATCGGGGTGTCGGTCGACGAGACCACCGGCGACAACTACTACCTCGACGCGACGGTGGCCTACCGGCGGGCCTGCCTGAACGCGGTGGAGTACCTCAAGAAGTTCGGCTACAGCGGCGAGCAGGCCTACCTCCTGCTCGGCTCCGCGCCGATCGAGGGACGCATCTCGGGGGTCGTCGACATCCCCAACGCGTGCTGCTCGCTCTACCTTCCGACGGGCATCTTCGAC
>JANJUA010000010.1 GCA_024710825.1 Solirubrobacteraceae bacterium | reverse complement strand
AGCGCGGGCCGGAGTACGTCGTGATCCTCGTCTCCGACGCGTTCGACGGCACGCCGTGGCTCGAGCGCGTCTACGTCGCGGGCAGCCTGTGGGACGCCAGCGAGATGGGCGCCCCCGCCGACGTGCACTGCTACACGCCCGGTGAGTTCGATCGCCGCGTCGAGACGCACAAGCGAGTGCGGCAGGCCGCCGCGACGGGCATCGACCTGCTCGCGGCTCGCGCGGCGCCGTAGCTGATCGACGAGATGTGATTTCCGCCGGAGGGGTCGACGGAAATCACATCTCGTGGCGGCGGGCGGTCAGGTCGGCGAAGCGCTCGAGGTCCACGTTGCCGCCCGACAGGATCACCCCGACGCGCTCGGCGCCGGCCAGCGGCACCCGCCCCGCCAGCAGCGCGCCCAGCGCGCTCGCCCCGCTCGGCTCCAGCACGAGCTTGCAGCGCTCGAAGGCGAAGCGCATGGCCGCGACGATCTCGTCGTCGGTCACCGGCTCCACCGCGGCGACGCGCTCGCGGATCACCGGCCAGGTCAGCTCGCCGGGCGTGGGCAGCTGCTGCCCGTCGGCGATCGTCTCCGGCACCGGCACGCGCACCCGCTCGCCCGCGGCCAGCGAGCGGCGCACGTCGTCGCCCGCCGCCGGCTCGACGCCCACCACCCGCACGCCCTCCCCCGCCACCGCGGTCGCGCTGCCGGCTATCAGCCCACCGCCGCCCACGGGAACGAGCAGCAGGTCGAGCGGACCCGCGTCCTCGACGAGCTCGAGCGCCGCCGTACCGGCCCCCGCCATCACCCGCTCGTCGTCGTAGGGGTGCACCGACGCCATCGCGCGCTCCGCCACCGCGGCCGCCAGCAGCTCCTCGCGATCCTCCGCGTAGCGGTCGAAGCTCACGACCTCCGCGCCGTAGCCGCGCGTCGCCGCCACCTTCACCGCGGGCGCGTCCGCGGGCATCAGCACCAGCGCCGACACGTCGTGCAGGGCCGCCGCCAGCGCGAGCGCCTGCGCGTGGTTGCCCGACGAGACGGTCACCACTCCGCGGGCGCGGGCCGCGGGATCCAGGAGCGCCACGGCGTTGTAGGCCCCGCGGAACTTGAACGCCCCCACGCGCTGGAGGCTCTCGGGCTTCAAGACGACCGACGCGCCGACGCGGGCGTCCAGGGTCCGCGAGCGCACCACCGGCGTGCGGTGCGCCACGCCGTGCAGGCGCCGCGCGGCGGCGCGAACGTCGCCCGGCTCGATCAGCCGATCGCCACCATGCGCTCGATGGGCACCCGCGCCCGCTCGGCGATGGCGGGCGGAACGCGGACCTCGTACTGCATGTGCGCCAGCGCGTCGCGCAGGCCGACGAGCGTGATCATCTTCATGAAGCGGCAGCTCGCGCGCTCGTTGGCGGCGACGAAGTCGACGTCCGGCGCGGCCATCTTCAGCGGGTGCAGCATGCCGACCTCGGTCGCCATGATGACCTTGCCGCCGCGGCCCTTGTGATCGGCGGCGTACTTGAGCATCCCGCCCGTCGACAGCATGTGGACGCCTTCGGAGTCGACGTCTCCCGAGGCCACGTACTCCATGACCGACGTCGAGCAGCCGCACTCCGGGTGCACCAGGAAGTCCGAGCCGGGGTTCGCGGCGCGCACGTCGGCGATGTCGGACGGGCGGATCCCCGCGTGTACGTGGCACTCGCCGTCCCAGACGTGCATCGGACGGCCGATCCGCTTCTCGACGTAGCGGCCGAGGAACATGTCCGGCCCGAAGAGGATCTCCGTGTCCTCGCCCCGCTCGCGCAGGATCTGCTCGACCACCGCGACGGCGTTCGAGGACGTCACGCAGTAGTCGGTCAGCGCCTTGATCTCCGCCGTCGTGTTGACGTACATGACGGTGACCGCGCCCGGGTGCTTGGCCTGCCAGGCGCGCAGCTGGTCGGGGCTGATCGAGTCCGCCAGCGAGCAGCCGGCCGCCAGGTCGGGGATCAGCACGGTCTTGTCGGGGCAGAGGATCGACGCCGTCTCCGCCATGAAGTGCACGCCGCAGAACGCGATGACCGGCTCTCCGGACTCCGCCGCTTTCTGCGCGAGCCCGAGCGAGTCGCCGACGTAGTGCGCTACGTCCTGGATCTCGGGCACCTGGTAGTTGTGGGCCAGGATCACGGCGCCGCGTTCGGCGGCCAGGGCGCGAACCTCGTCCTGAAGGGCGGGAATGTTCTCGAGCGGCAGGAGGCTCATGGGCTTCGGATGCTCCCGGGAGGGACGGTGTTGGGGCCCCTATGAGTCTAGTTGCTGGTCCGCCTCGGCCTCGAACAGCAGCGAGAGGTCGAGCGCGGGCGCCGAGTGGGTCAGGGCGCCGAGCGAGATGTAGTCGACTCCGGTCTCCGCCACCGCGCGCAGTCCCTCCAGCCCGATGCCGCCGCTCGCCTCGAGCTCGGCGCGACCGGCGACACGCGCCACCGCGGCGCGCAGCTCGGCCGGCGTCATGTTGTCGAGCAGGAGGCGCGGCGCGCCCGCCGCGAGCGCCTCGTCGATCTCCGCCGGGTCGCGGACCTCGACCTCCAACAGCATGCCCTCGGGCGCGGCGGCCCGGGCGGCGGCGACCGCCGCGGCGATCCCGCCGGCCGCGGCGATGTGGTTCTCCTTGACGAGGATGGCGTCGTGGAGGCCGAAGCGGTGGTTGGCGGCGCCGCCGGCCCTCACCGCGGCCTTCTCCAACGCGCGCAGCCCGGGGGTCGTCTTGCGGGTGTCGAGGATCGTGACGCCCGTCCCCTCGACCGCGCGGACCGCCCGCGCCGCCGCGGTGGCCACGCCGCTGAGGCGGCCGAGGAGGTTCAGCGCGGTCCGCTCGCCGGTGAGCAGCGCCCGCGCGGGGCCGTCGACGCGCAGCACGGGGCCGCTCTCGCGCCAGACGCCCTCGTCGACGAGCCGTTCGCATCCGACGCCCGCGTCGACCTGCCGGAACGCCTCCTCGGCCGCGTCCAGCCCGTAGACGACGCCGGGCGCCTTCTGGGCGATCGTCCCGCGGGCGCGCGCGTCCGCCGGGACGGTCGCGAGCGTGGTGACGTCGCCGGCGCCGACGTCCTCGGCGAGCGCGGCGGCGACGATGCGGCGCAGCAGATCCTGGTCCATGGCGCGCCGGAGGCTAGTTGCTCACCGCGCGCGCCGGCGCAGCAGCGCCAGGGCCAGCCCGGTGCCGGCGAGGACCGCCGCGCCCATGGCGACCCATCCCCACGGCGCTGCGCCCGCGTCGGCTCCGGCCGCCCGCGTCGGCTCCGCGGGGGCAGCAGCGGACGGCTCCGGCGCCTCGGCCGCGTCCAGCTCAACGTCGACCTTCGGCGTGGGCTCCGGACGATCGACGATCTGGATCTGCTTGACGACGCGGTCCTGGAAGCTCGGCACGGCGACCTCGAGCTCCCACTCGCCCTTGCGCATCTTCGCCGGCAGCCTGACGTGGTGCGTCCCGACGTCGCGGCGGCGGTCCTCGAGGTAGACGACGCGCCCCTTCGGCGAGGTCAGCGCGATCTCGACGTGACCGGGCTTGACCATCGCGTACGTGACCCGCGGCACGACGCCGCCCGGTCGCGGCCTGCGCACTCGCACCCAGCCGATCGGCTTGCGATGCGCCTCGTCGGGCCGGAAGAAGACGAGCATGTTGCCCACCGGCCGCTCGTAGCCGTCCGACGGCCGGTTGAGCAGCCTGCCGTTCAGCGAGATGGCGGTCGAGCCGCCGGAGTCGAACGCCATCGCCGTCCTCGCCCCGCGACGGTGCAGGTCGCGGGCCACCTCGCCGACCGTGAAGCCGTCGGAGCCGGCGACCTGGTCGACGGCGTAGAAGACGACCCTGCCGTCGTCGAGCTGCGCGACGGCGGTGCGGGCGTCCGGGGGCATGAGCTGGCTGTCGGAGAACTCGCGGTTGCTCGCCCGCCGGTAGATCAGCTTGCCGCCGCGGACGAGGATCGGGCCGCCGCCCACGGCGAAGCGCGCGCTGCGCGCCAGCGGCCCGATCGAGTAGCGCATCGAGAACGCCGCGCCCGGCTTCACGGCGAGCCGCGAGGCCGCGCTCCCGTAGCCGGCGAACAGCAGGTCCGGCCCGTCGTCGGACGGGATCGCATGGCCGCCGCGGCGGCTGCTGGCCGCCCGCAGCGCGCCGGAGGCGACCCAGCGCTGCCGGTGCTGGACGACCGATCCGGCCGTGAGCCGCCCGACCAACGAGCGGCCCGCGCCCTCCGGGATCCGCGGCCCCCAGCCGTTGTCGTACAGCACGACGCCGTCCCGGCGGCGCACGTTGACCTCGAACGGCACCTCGCGGCCGCGGGGCAGCGACAGCACGCCGGACGCCTTCGGGCGGCTCGCGGTCAGGTTGCCGCGGTAGTCGACCGAGAGCGCGGGTCGCCCGCCCTGCGGCTGGTTGTAGATCTCGCCGTCGATCACGAGCAGGCCGCTGGGCTGGCCGGAGGCGTACTCGAAGAGGTCGGCGTTGACCGCCACCGCGGTCCCGTAGCGGTTCAGCGCGCCCGAGACGCTGGAGGTCGTCGCCGTGCCCTCGGACACCTCGTCGTTCGGGAGGTAGGGCTCCAGCGCGTGGCCGCGGCCGGGCTTGGGCATCGTCACCGTGGTGACGAGCGACGTTCGCGACCCGATCGTCACCCGCTCCTTGCGGACCACGATCCCGCCCGCGCGCTCCTGCTTGGACAGCAGCGTGCCGCGCACGGCCTCCGCGGCGGTCGCGACCGGGACGGGCGCGGCGACGCCGGCCACGACGAGGAGGAGCAGCGTGGGCCGGACGAGGCGCATGGCCCGTCCATCGGCCGCGGCGGCGCAGCCCTTGAGGGTCAGCGCAGGACGTTCACGGTGCGGAACTCGGGGTCGCTCGCGCCGTGCAGACGGGCGCCCGCGGCGGTGAGCGCCCGCAGGTAGACGATCAGCTCCGTCGTGACGCGCTCGCCGGGCAGCAGGGCGGGGATCCCGGGGGGATAGCCGGCGATCGACTCGCACGAGATGCGCCCGACCGCCTCGTCGACCGCCACGACCTCGGCCTCGCCGAGGAACGCGTCACGGGGCGAGACCGCCACCTCGTGGCGCAGCGCCGCCACCGGCCGCACGACCGCCTCGCGCTCGCCGGGCGCCGAGAGCCGCTTGACGGTCTCGTCGACGTCGCCGCCGAGCCGGACGAGGTCCGCCTCCGGCTGCGTGATGCCGAGCACGAGCACGACCGTCGCGTGCGTGGCGAGCTCGACCTGCACGTCGTAGCCGTGGCGCAGCGCGTCGGCCACCTCGTAGCCGCTGCGACCGGTCGCGCGCACGTCGAGCACCACGCGCAGCGGGTCCCAGCCCGCCACCCCGGGCCGCCCGACCTGCTCCGGCCCGACGAGCTGCAACCCCTCGACCGTCGCGAGCTTGGCGCGCAGGCGTCGGCCGGCCGCGAGCGTCTCGTGCAGCAGCGCCTCGCCGTGGACCGCGAGCTGCCGGCGGGCGGCGTCGAGCGAGGCGAGCAGCAGCGAGCTCGGCGAGGTGGTGCGCAGCAGGCGCATCGCGCGAGCGACGCGATCGGCGTCGATCCGCGGCGGACCGACGCCGTTTCCGACGTGCAGCATCGCCGACTGCGTCAGCGAGCCGACGATCTTGTGCGTCGAGGTGATGACGGCGTCCGCGCCCTCCTGCAGCGCGCCGGCCGGCAGGTCGGGATGGAAGCCGAAGTGCGGGCCCCAGGCCTGGTCGACCACGAGCGCGACCCCGGCCGCATGCGCGACCTCCGCGCAGCCGGCGACGTCGGCGACCATCCCGTAGTAGGTCGGCGAGACGAGGAACACCGCCCGAGCTCGATCCCGCCCACCGCCCGAGTCCAGCGCGTGACGCAGCGCGTCCGGAGTGACGCCGTGCGCCATGCCGAGCTCGTCGTCGTAGGCGGGCGCCACGAAGCGCGGAAGGCCGCCGGAGAGCACCAGTCCGTCCACCAGCGACGCGTGCGCGTTGCGCTGCACGACCACCCGCGCGCCGAGCGGCGCCAGCGCCAGCGCCAGCGCGTGGTTGCCCTGCGTGGCGCCGTTGGTCAGAAACCACGTGCGCTCCGCGCCGTAGGCCTCCGCCGCCAGGAGCTCGGCGCGCTCGTACGGCGTCGGCGAAGGGCCGGTGTCGATGCCGCGCATGTCCTGCGGCAGGTCGATCGCCAGCGCGCCGTCGCCGAGCGCGTGGCGCAGCCCCGGGTCGGCGCCCGGGCCGCCCTTGTGACCCGGCACGTGGAAGCGCCCGGATCCGCGGAAGCCGTGCGCGACGACCGCGTCGAGGTAGGGAGCGATCGGCTGCTCCCCGGCCGGGCTCATCGCTCGCCGGCGGAGCGCAGGAGCTCGGCACGGACGAACGCGTCGAGGTCCCCGTCGAGGACCCCCTGCGCGTTGCCGACCTCCACGTTGGTGCGGTGGTCCTTGACCATGGTGTACGGGTGCAGCACGTACGAGCGGATCTGAGAGCCGAAGTTCACGTCCTGGGCCTCCCCCTTCTCGCGGGCGATCTCCTCCTGACGCTTGCGCTCCTCCAGCTCGGCGAGCTTCGAGCGCAGCATGCCCATCGCCGTCGCCCGGTTCGCCGACTGGGAGCGCTCGTTCTGGCACTGCACGACGATGCCGCTCGGCCGGTGGGTGATCCGGACCGCCGAGTCGGTCTTGTTGACGTGCTGGCCGCCGGCGCCCGACGCGCGGTAGGTGTCGACCTGGAGGTCGTCGTCCTCGATGACGACCTCGGCCGCATCCTCCACGACCGGCGCCACCTCGACGCCGGCAAAGCTCGTCTGACGACGGTTGGCGGAGTCGAACGGGCTGAGCCGCACGAGCCGATGCACGCCGCGCTCGGCGACGTAGAGGCCGTAGGCGTTCTCCCCGGCCACCCGGAAGGTCGCGGACTTGATGCCGGCCTCCTCCCCCGGGCTGGCCTCGAGCAGCTCCACCGAGAAGCCGCGCTTCTCCGCCCAGCGCATCTCCATGCGCAGCACCATCTCCGCCCAGTCCTGGGCGTCGGTGCCGCCCGCCCCGGCGTTGACGGTGACGAGCGCGTCGCCGGCGTCGTAGCGTCCGGAGAACAGGCGCTCCTCCTCCAGGGCGCCGAGGCGCTCCTCGATCGAGGCTATCTGCGCGTCGAGCTCCTCGGCCATCGAGGCGTCCTCCTCGGCCAGCTCTATGAGCCCGGCGAGGTCCTCGGCATCGGCGAGGACGCCCCGCAGCGTCTCGAGCTTGCGGCTCGTCCGCGCGTGCTCGGCGGACGTCTTGGCGGCGCGGTCGGAGTCGTCCCAGAAGCCGGGCGCCTGCATCTCCGCCTCGAGCAGCGAGACGCGCTCGCCGAGTGCGTCGGGGTCGAGGCTCGCGCGCAGCACGCCGAGCTGCTCCTGGATGGCCGCGAGGCGCTGGTTGGGAGGCTGGGACACGCCATGAAGGTAGCTTCTCGTCATCGATCCGGGCGCGCCGGATGCATGAAGACGACCACGATTCCGAGCGCCACCAGGGCCAGCGCGACGTCGACGCGCAGGCCCGCGTGCACACCCGCGACGAACGCCTCGCGGGCGATGCGCTCCAGCTCGGCGGCCGCGTCGGGCAGCCGCGCGAGGAGCTGCTGAGCCGTGTCGGTGCCGGAGAGGACCTGGCCGACCGCCCGCTCCTCCTCCGCGCTGAGCCGGCCGGCGATCGCGCTGGCGCTCACGTGGTCGTCGGCGACCGAGGTGAAGACGGTCGTCGTCAGCCCCAGGCCGATCGAGCCGCCCACGACCTGGAACATGTAGAGGATGCCCCCGCCGAGGCTGGAGCGGGCCTGGTCGAGCACGGTGATCGCGGCCGTCGTCAGCGCCGAGTAGAACAGGCCGACGCCGACCCCCGCGATCGCCAGGCCGGGAATGAGGTCGGCGTACGTCCCGTCGACGGGGGCGAGGGTGACGAGCAGCGTCCCGACGGGGATGCAGGCGGCGCCCACGATCAGCAGCAGCCGCCCGCCGACGCGGTTGTAGAGCGGGCCGGCCGCGAACGACGTCGCCCCGAAGACGCCCATCAGCGGCAGAAAGCCCAGCCCCGCCTCCAGAGCGCTGAAGTCGAGCACCTTGACCATGTACTGCGGCGCGTAGACCAGCAGGGCGAAGAACGTCATCGACATGAAGAAGGTGGCGAAGCAGGCCGCCGTGAACTGGCGGTTGGAGAGGACGTCGCGGGCGAGCAGGGCGTTGCGCCCGGCGCGGCGCTCGACCGGCCGCAGCAGCGCCAGGCCGGCGACGAACACGGCCAGCAGCCCGATCGTGGCCGGGCTCGTCCAGCCCCAGTCGGTCACCTGGTCGAGCGCGACGAGCAGCGCCACCAGCGCGATGGAGAGCAGCGCCGTGCCCGCGTAGTCGATCCGCTCGTCCCGGTGCTCCGGGCGGTCGCCGCGGACCTTCAGGTAGGTGACCGTGACCGCGAGCAGGGCGATGGGGACGTTGAGGAACAGCACCCAGCGCCACGAGAGCTCGTCGGTGAGGAAGCCGCCGAGCAGCGGCCCGAACGCGTTGCCGATGCCGCTAACGCCGAGGATCAGCCCACCCGCCAGGCCCGCCTTGCTCGGCGGCAGGATCGCGAAGGCGAGGCCCACGACAGCGGGCCACATCATCGCGCCGCCGATCGCCATCAGCGCGCGGGCGGCGATCAGCAGCTCCGCGGACGGGGCCGCCCCCGCCAGCAGCGAGAAGAAGCCGAAGATGCCGGCCCCGACGAAGAACATGCGGCGACGGCCGAACAGGTCGGCGAGGCGCCCTCCGGTGATGATGAAGACGCCGAAGACCAGCGCGTAGGCGTTGATGACCCACTGGATCGTCCCGACGTCCGCGTCGAGGTCGCCCTCCATCTGCGGCAGGGCGACGCTGAGCGCGGTGAAGTCGTTGGCGACGACGAATACGGCAAGCGCCATCGCGAACAGCGCCATCGCCGTCCCTCGATCGACCCTCTCCCTCGTGCCGCTCGCCTCCATGCGAGCGACAAACCTAACCGCTCAGGTCAGGCGCCGTGGCACTTCTTGAATTTCTTGCCCGACCCGCACCAGCACGGGTCGTTGCGCCCGATCTGCTCGGCGTGATCGACGCGGCGCTGCTGCACGGGCGACGGCAGCTCCTGCTCGGGGTCCTCCATCGCCGTCGCCGCGCCCGCGGCGGCCTCGCCGGCGGCGGCCGCGGCGATCGCCTGCGAGCCGACCGGAGCGCCCCCGCTCGAGTACGACACGCGGCCGGTGCGCGTGGAGGATCCGGGAGCGGGCACGGGCGGCGCGACCGCCGTCTGCTCCTCGCCCTCGGGCGCCTTCACCTGAACCTGGACGTTGAAGATCATGCGGGCGAAGTCCGACCAGATGGTGTTCATCAGGTCGGCGAAGAGCTCGAACGCCTCGTTCTTGTAGGCGACGATCGGCTCGATCTGGGCGAACCCGCGGAGGTGGATGCCCTCGCGCAGGTAGTCCATGTCGTAGAGGTGCTCGCGCCAGCGCTCGTCGATGATCTGGAGCAGCAGGAAGCGCTCGAGCGCGCGCATGAGCTCCGGGCCGAGCTCCTCCTCGCGGGCGTCGTAGCGCTCGATCGCCTGCGCGGCGATCCTGCTGGCCAGCTCCGCGCGGTCCAGCCCGCTCTCGTTGAACTCGGTCGTGTCGACCTCGACCGGGAAGATGCCCTGGAGCGCGACGACGAGCCCGTCGATGTCCCAGTCCTCGATGAAGTCGCCGGCCGTGTAGTCCTCGACCATCCGGTCGACGACCTTCGCGATCTCCTCGCGCGCCGGCTCGCCCATGTCGCGGCCCTCGAGGACCTCGTCACGGTAGGCGTAGACGATCCGCCGCTGCTCGTTCATGACGTCGTCGTACTCGAGGACGCGCTTGCGGATGAGGAAGTTCTGCTCCTCGACGCGCTTCTGCGCCTTCTCGATCTGCTTCGTGAGCATCTTCGCCTCTATGGGCTCCTCGTTGCCCTCGTCGTCGACGGTGCCGAGGCGGTCGAGGATCTTGTAGATGCGGTCGCCGGCGAAGAGGCGCACGAGATCGTCCTCGGCGGAGAGGAAGAAGCGCGACTCGCCCGGGTCGCCCTGGCGGCCGGCGCGGCCGCGGAGCTGGTTGTCGATGCGGCGCGACTCGTGGCGCTCCGTGCCGATGATGAACAGGCCGCCGGCCTCCATGACCTTCTCGCGATCGCCCTGGATGCGCTCCTCGATACGCGGCAGGATCTCGGCGAAGCGCTCGTCGTAATCCGGGTCGCCGGGCTTCAGGCCGAGCTTGGCGAGCTCGAGGCCCGTGAGGTGCTCGGCGTTGCCGCCGAGCTTGATGTCGACGCCGCGCCCGGCCATGTTGGTGGCGATCGTGACCGCCCCCAGGCGGCCGGCCTCGGCGATGACCTCGCCCTCGCGCTCGGCGTACTCCGGCTTGGCGTTCAGCACGCTGTGCTGGATGCCGCGCTTGCGCAGCTCCTGCGACAGCAGCTCGGAGACCTCGACGGAGATCGTGCCGACGAGCACCGGCTGGCCCTTGGCGTGGCGCTCCGCGATGGCCCGCGCCACCGCGCTCCACTTGCCCGCCCTGGTCTTGTAGACCTGATCGTTCTCGTCCTTGCGGACCATCGGACGGTTGGTCGGGATCTGGACGACCGGGAGCTTGTAGATCTTCATGAACTCCGTCGCCTCGGTCAGCGCGGTGCCCGTCATCCCGGCCAGCTTGTCGTACATCCGGAAGTAGTTCTGGAGCGTGATCGTGGCGAGAGTCTGGTTCTCCTCCTGGATCCGCACGCCCTCCTTGGCCTCGACCGCCTGGGCGAGCCCCTCCGACCAGCGCCGGCCCTCCATGATGCGGCCGGTGAACTCGTCGATGATCTTCACCTCGCCGTCGATGACGGCGTAGTCGACGTCGCGCTTGTAGAGCGCCTCCGCCTTCAGCGACTGGTGCAGGTGGTTGATGAGGTGGCCGTTCTCGGCCCGGTAGAGATGATCGATGCCGAGGAAGCGCTCGGCCTTGGCCACGCCCAGCTCGGTGACCGCGACGGTCTTGTGCTTCTCGTCGAACTCGAAGTCGTAGTCGGCGACGAACTCCTTCTTCATGCGCGGGTCCATGCCCTCGGGCTTCTTGCCCGGGATCATCTGGCG
Source organism: Solirubrobacteraceae bacterium (assembly GCA_024710825.1). Lineage (GTDB taxonomy): Bacteria > Actinomycetota > Thermoleophilia > Solirubrobacterales > Solirubrobacteraceae > Capillimicrobium. Next base: position 1,608 of record JANJUA010000010.1, on the reverse strand, counting down.
GGCGAGCTTGGCGAACCGGACGTAGAGGTCCGCGGCCTGCTCAGGGGCGCCGGAGATGATCAGCGGCGTGCGGGCCTCGTCGATGAGGATGTTGTCGACCTCGTCGACGATCGCGAAGGCGCGCGCCGGCAGCGGGTGGCCGTTCTCGTCGACCCGCCCGCCGTGCTGGACCTTCTCCTCCAGCGAGGTCGCCATGTTGTCGCGGAGGTAGTCGAAGCCGAACTCGGAGTTCGTCCCGTAGGTGACGTCGCAGGCATAGGCGTCGCGCTTGTCCTGGTACGGCTGCATGTTCTGGAGCACGCCCCAGGTCATGCCGAGGCCCTCGTAGATCGGCGACATCCACTCGGCGTCGCGGCGGGCGAGGTAGTCGTTGACGGTGACCACGTGGACGCCGGTGCCCGGCAGCGAGTTGAGGAAGATCGGGAGCGTCGCGGTGAGCGTCTTGCCCTCGCCGGTGCGCATCTCGGCGATCGAGCCGTCGTGCAGCACCATGCCGCCGATCATCTGGACGTCGAAGTGGCGCATCCCCATGGTGCGCCTGCCGACCTCGCGCACGAGCGCGAAGGCCTCGTAGAGCAGCTCGTCGAGGCTCTCGCCGGCCCGGGCGCGCTCGCGAAGCGCGTCCGCGCGGGCGCGCAGCTCGTCGTCGGACTCGAGCTCGAGCTCGGGCTCGAAGGCGTTGATGCGAGCAACGCGCTTCTCATACGACTTGAACTGCTTGCTCTCGCCAGCGCGCAGGGCACGGTCCAACAGCGACATGGACCCAGCCTACCAACGGCAGGACGCCGGACGGGCCGCTGCCCGATCGTTGATTGGACAGCGGCCCGCCGAGCTTTATCCGTGGCTCAGACGGCCGGTCTGAGCGCGGCTGCGGCGGCGCGCGCCTCCCGGCGCCGACGGCGCTTGTCGCGGTGGCGCTTGACCTGGCGGGCCATGTCGTCGGCGCACAGGTTCAGGGCGCTCTGGAGGTCGCGCCCACGTTCGCAGGCGCGCAGCGTGACGCCCTTGAGGTGCAGCGTCACCTCCACGATCTCGGCCTCGGGGATGGACGAGCTCCGCTCGCGTCTCAGCTCCACCTCGAGCCGCGCCAGGTCGGAGACCTGCTTGCCGACCTTGGCGAAGCGCTTGGCGACGCGCTCGCGCACGTCGTCGCTGACGGGGATGCCGCGGCCCTTGATGGCGATCTGCATCTGGCCCTCCCAGGGGTCGGTGGATGTCACGAACCTTGTGAACAGCAGGGTATTGATGCGCCGGACGACGTCAAGGCGGCGCGGACGGGTGGCGGAGACGTGGTGCGCCGTGACGGCTTGCGCGGTGAGATGCGGGGCGTGCTCGGCGCGTCCTACCGCCTGCTGCTCTCCGTCGTCGCTCCCCCACTGTGCGCGGCATGCCGCGCACCGCTCGTGGGCGTGCGCGACGGGCTGTGCGGCGAGTGCTCGGCCGCTCTGCCGTGGCTGGGAGCGGCGGTCTGCGAGCGCTGCGCGCTGCCGCTGCCGTGCGCGCCGTGCCCGGGGCGCGATCGGGCGTGGGACGCGGCGTGGGCGCCGTTCGCGCACGACGGCCCGGCGCGGGCGCTGGTGATGGCGCTGAAGCTGCCGGTGCGGCTGC
>JANJUA010000403.1 GCA_024710825.1 Solirubrobacteraceae bacterium | reverse complement strand
CTAGTAGACACGGCCGGAAGTATCGGCCGGAATTATGTGAAGGAGTGCGGGTGGGCGCGTTGAATATGTCGGTGATGGCGCGTCCTCCTCGTCACCGGATCGAGCTCTCTGAGCAGGACCGCGCGGTGCTTGAGCGGACCGCGCGGGCGGAGAAGCTGCCGTTTCAGGAGGTGCTGCGCGCGCGGATCGTGCTTTACGCGGCCGACGGGGTGCCCGACACCGAGATTGCCGCGCGGCTTGATACGTCGCCGGGGTTGGTGGGGCGTTGGCGACGAAGGTTCGCCGAGCAGCGTCTGGATGGGTTGAAGGACAGGCCGCGGTCGGGTCGCCCGCGGCGTTTTCCCCCCGGAGCAGGTCGCCGAGGTCAAGGCGATCGCGTGCGAGCTGCCGATCTCTCACGGCCGGCCGCTGGGTCGCTTCTCGCGCGCTGAGCTGCACCGGCTGGTCATCGAGCGCGGCGTGACCGAGGCGTCGGCCTCGACGATCTGGCGCTGGTTGACCGAGGACGCGATCAAGCCATGGCAGACCCGGTCGTGGATCTTCCCGCGCGATCCCGACTTCGCCGCCAAGGCCGGCCGGGCGCTGGACCTCTACGCCCGCGTGTTCGAGGGCAAGCGGCTACGGCCGGACGAGTACGTCATCTGCGCCGACGAGAAGTCCCAGCTGCAGGCGCTTGGCCGCCGACATGCGACGGTGGCGGCCGGGCCGGGCCGCCCGGCGCTGGTCGAGTTCGAATACCGCCGCGGCGGCACGCTGGCATACCTGGCCGCCTGGGACGTCCACCACGCCAACCTGTTTGACCGCGTCGAGCCCAAGACCGGCATCGAGCCGTTCGGACGGCTCGTCGACGACGTCATGAGCACCGAGCCCTACAAGTCCGCTCGGCGGGTGTTCTGGATCGTCGATAACGGCAGCTCGCACGCCGGCAAGACCTCGATCGCGCGGATGCGCTACCAGCACGACCGCGCCCGACTGATCCACCTCCCCGTCCATGCCTCCTGGCTGAATCAGATCGAGCTGTACTTCTCGATCGTGCAGCGCAAGGCGCTGACTCCCAACGACTTCCCCGACCTCGACGCGCTCACCGAACGACTGCTGGCCTTCGGCAAGCACTACCGCCAGATCGCCCGGCCGTTCGAGTGGACCTTCACCCGCCAAGACCTCGACTGCGTCCTCACCCGGATCGCCGACCACGAGCCACACCTGCCGCTCGCGGCCTAACGACCAGAACTTCCGGACGTGTCTACTAGCGTCCTTGCGCATGCCCGCCGGTGCTGTGACTACAGTCCGCCACCGCGATGGCTCAAGCAACTTTCCACAATGCCGACGATGGCTATCCGGCGCGTGACGCAGCGTCTTGGACCGAGGAGAAGTTGATGATCCTCGATGCCTACCTCAGTGCCTTCGCGAAGACGTGCCAACGCGCCGGGGGTTGGTACGGCCTCGATCTATTCGCTGGGACTGGGCTCAACTGGTCCACGACGCGAGACGCGCCGATCAACGGCTCGACACTCATCGCACTCGAAGCCGGAAGCCCGGAGGCAACGAAGGTCATCTTCGCAGAGCGACATCCCGGCGCCTTCGCCGCGTTGAGCCACCGGACCAAGAGCTACGGGGAGCGAGCATTTCGATTCAACGACGACGCCAATCGGATCGTCGGTGACATGTTGGAGCAGATTCCACGACGTGCCCCCGCGTTCGCGTTCCTCGACCCGGAGGGCTCAGAACTCGAATGGTCGACGGTCGAGGCAATCGCTGGGCACAAACGAAGTCACAGTCGGTTCAAGATTGAGCAGCTGATCCTGTTTCCCACTGACATGGGGTTCGTCCGGCTTGCCCCTGATCACCCAGAGCTCGTGACACGGATCTATGGCCACGACCGCTGGAAGCAGATCTATGAGCGGCGGGGTGCTGGGACGATCTCAGCCGAGCAGGCACGCGGTGAGTACGTTCGCCTTTATGCCGAGGGGTTCGCCGAACTCGGGTACGAGACGGTCCTGGACCGACAGATAACCAAGCAGAACGGCTCGCCGATGTACTTCCTGATCTTCGCAACTGACAACGACACCGGGGAGAAGATCATGGACTGGGTATTCGACCGCGTGCGGATGCGCGTGATCGAGGAGCTGGGGCAAGCAACACTCTTCGAAATGGAAAGCGGCCCGCGCGAGCGGCGACTAGGCGACAGCTAGCGTGCGGTCCCGCACTTCAGGCCACTCATCATGCGTGCGCCCGTCAAGCAGCCGCCCGCCGATCTTAGAAGTGCGACCGCCCCACTGCTTGAAGAAAAACGCGACGCCCTCGTCGCGGCAGCGATCCCGTAGCTCTCGGACCCATTCCGGGTCACAGCGCCGGTGTTTGAAGCCGGACTCCCCACCGGCGATGAGCCAGTCGATGCCCTCAAGGTTAAGTCCTTCCAACCTCCCGAGCAGCGGCTCTGCGGATATGAACCTGGCCGCAGCCGGGACGCCCCGCAGCAAGTCGGCTCGGTGAACGAAGCGTCGGTTCTCAATCGTTACGCCCATCCACACGTTGGAGTGCCAGGGCAACGATGGCGCAAGCTCGCCGAGGCGGTCATGGCGTTTGGTAAGGATCTGGAACGTGTGCTGCGACGCGCGACCCATCACATCGAACACTTCCCGGATGTAGCTCTCCGGGATGGCCTCGTGGAAGAGGTCACTCATGGAGTTCACGAAGATCAACCGAGGACGCTTCCATTTGAGCGGCTGCTCCAGACGACCCGGCCACAGGCGCAAGTCGAAGCCTTGCTCATACGGATGCCCGGAGATGCCGCGCCAGCGCTCCGCGAACGTCTCGGCGTAGCAGTGTGCGCACCCCGGCGACACTTTGTCGCAGCCGGTGACCGGATTCCATGTGGCCTGCGTCCATTCGATGTTGCTTCCGTCAGCCACTTCGATCCACCCTAGTCATGGCGTCTAGCGAACGCATGTTCGTCATGTTCGCCAACGCCTCGGACGCTCCTGCTTCGACGACAGTCGGCTCGCAAGGGCGCTACAAGGTTCTCGGCCTCGGGCATCTGGCCCGGAAACGTCGAAACCCCCAGCGCTTGCCGGGGTGTCGTAGCGCGCCCGAGAGGGTTCGAACCGCTGACGAGTCAGGTTCGCCAGATGGCCCGCTTGGACGTAGGGATCGGGCGGCTGTTGGCCTGCGCGACAGCGATGTCGGGCATGCGCTCGACGAGTAGGTCGCTGAGCGCGGCTACGTCGGCGGTTTTGGGTACGTGGTGGACGTAGGTCATGGCGGTGCTGACGTCGGCGTGGCCCATGTAGCTCTGGACCTTGGGGAGGTCCCAGGCCTTTACGGCGAGGGTGCCGAACGTGTGGCGCAGGTCATGGAAGGTGAGTTCCTTGCCGCCGTGGCGCTTGTGGCCGAGGCCGGCGGCGTCGAGGGCGTCGTAGAAGCGGTGTCGTAGCTGTCCGTCGTAAAGGTAGGCGCCCAGGGTGTTGCAGAAGACGAGGTCGCCGGGGTCGGTGAAGTGGTCCCGGCGTCGAGGGCGTCGAGTTCGGGCGGCAGCGAGGTAGACGAACGGGACGGCGCGGACCTTGCCGGACTTGGGCAGGCGCTCGCGGCAGTGGGTGTAGTTGGCGTGGACGTCGATGGTGGTTGGCGAAGTCGATGTCGCGCTAGCGCAGCGCCCGTAGTTCGCCCATCCGCAGCCCGGTGAGCGCGGCGACGGTATAGATCCATGCGTCCTGTTCGTCGCGGGCGGCGCGGAT
>JANJUA010000392.1 GCA_024710825.1 Solirubrobacteraceae bacterium | reverse complement strand
GCCGACGAGCACCCCGACCACGCCTACCGCGAGTCGGAGCTGGCGCTGACCGACCCCGGCAACTTCGACCGGATCGTCGCCTTCGACCCGCACGTCGCGGGCACGGCCGACCGCCACGCGCCGGTCTGGCGCTCGCTGCCGCTGCCGGTCGACGACCGCCTCTACGCCCAGGTGCGCCCGAGCGCGTCTCCGCCGCGGGCGCTGTTCGTCGGCTACTCGACCGAGCACCGCGAGCGCTTCCTCGTCAACGCCAAGCACTCCTACGACGTGCTGCACTACGCGCACGGACTGCACGGCGAAGAGCTGCGCGACGTCTTCGGGCGCACCGACGTCGCGCTGAACCTCCACGGCGAGCCGTACCCGAGCTTCGAGAACCGCGTGCTGCTGCACCTCGCCGCCGGGCACCTGGTGATCTCCGAGCCGCTGGACCCGACGCACGGGCTCGAGGCGGGCATCGACTTCCTGGAGATCCGCCGCCCGGACGAGCTGATGACGCTGCTATACCAGCTCACGCGCCGGCCGGACACCTTCGAGCGCGTCCGTCAGCGGGGCCGGGCGAAGGCCGACGACTACCGCGCGAGCCGCGTCTGGCCGCGGGTCGTCGGGGACCTGCTCGCGGATCTCCGCGCCTTCGGGTCCGAGCGCGCCGCCTAGCGCAATACGCTCTGCGCGTGCCGAGTCCAGGCCTGCCCGCCGTCGCCGTAGACGGCGTCTCGAAGACGTTCCGCCTGCCGCACGAGCGGGTCCACACGCTCAAGGAGCGGGCGCTGCACCCGTTCCGCGGCAAGTCCCACGAGCAGTTCCCGGCGCTGGCCGACGTCAGCTTCGCCGTCGACGGCGGCGAGTTCTTCGGCATCGTCGGCCGCAACGGGTCGGGCAAGTCGACGCTGCTGAAGTGCCTCGCGGGCATCTACGCCGCCGATCGCGGCCGGATCTACGTCAACGGCCGCATGTCGACGTTCATCGAGCTGGGGGTGGGCTTCAACGACGACCTGCCCGCGCGCGACAACGTGATGATCAACGCGACGATGCTCGGCCTCTCGCCGCGCGAGGCCCGCCGCCGCTACGACGCCGTGATCGACTTCGCCGAGCTGCACGAGTTCGAGGACCTCAAGCTGAAGAACTACTCGTCGGGCATGGAGGTCCGGCTGGCGTTCAGCGTGATGATGCAGGTCGACGCCGAGGTGCTGCTCATCGACGAGGTGCTCGCCGTCGGTGACGCGGCGTTCCAGCAGAAGTGCTTCGACGAGTTCGCTCGCATCCGCCGCCAGGGCCGCACCGTGCTGCTCGTCACCCACGACATGGGCAACGTCCAGCGCTTCTGCCATCGGGCGATGCTGCTCGAGCGCGGTCGCGTCGTCGAGCTCGGCGAGCCCGACCACGTGGCCGCGCGCTACCTCGAGGTCAACTTCCTGCGCGAGAGCGCGGCGCGCGACGGCGACGAGCCCTCCGAGTCGGGCCGCTACGGCGACCGGCGCGCGGAGATCGTCGAGGCCTGGTTCGAGGACGAGGCGGGCGAGCGCGCCGCCACGCTGCCGTCCGGCCGCCGCTGCGCGTTCGCGTTCGCCGTGCGCTTCCACGAGCCCGTCGAGGACCCGCTGTTCGGCGTCGTCCTGGCCGACGACCGCGGCAACCCCGTGTTCGAGGCCAGCAACGCGCGGCTGCCCGGGGCGGGCGCGTTCGCCGCTGGCGACGCCGCGACGGTCCGGATCGCGTTCGACAACGTCCTCTCCTCGGGCCGCTACGAGGCGACGCCCGCGATCGCCCGCGGCGGCAGCGGCGTGGCCTGGATCGACCGCCGCGAGCGCCTCGCCTCGGTCGTCGTCACCGGCACGCGCCCCACGGACGCCGTGCTCGACCTGCCGTTCGAGCTCGAGATCGGTGCCCGTGAGCGGCGCTGACGCCACGCTGGGGCGCCAGATCAAGGGCCCGAGCGCGGTGGGCAGCGACCCGCGGCGCTTCTGGCACCTCACGCGCGCGCTGGCGGTCACCGAGTTCAAGCTGCGCTTCTTCGGCAGCGTCCTGGGCTACGCCTGGCAGGTCATGCGCCCCCTGCTGCTGTTCGGGGTGCTGTACGTGCTGTTCACCCAGGTCATCAAGATCGGCGGCGACGTGCCGCTCTACGGCGTCGCGCTGCTGCTCGGTCTCGTGCTCTACACGTTCTTCAGCGAGGCGACGGGCAGCGCCGTGACCTCGATCGTCGACCGCGAGAACCTCGTGCGCAAGATCGAGTTCCCGCGCCTTGCCGTGCCGATGTCGGTGGTGCTGACCGCGCTGTTCAACCTCGCCCTGAACCTCGGCGTGGTCGTCGTCTTCCTGCTCGCCAGCGGGGGCTCGGTCAGGTGGAGCTGGCTTCAGCTCGTCCCGCTGGTGGCGATCCTGGTGGTGCTGGCCGCCGGGCTGGCGATGCTGCTGAGCGCCACGTACGTGCGCGCCCGCGACATGAGGCCGATCTGGGACGTCGTCCTCCAGGTGCTCTTCTACGGCTCGCCGATCTTCTACGCGATCGAGACCGTGCAGCAGAGCGCCCCGGACTGGGTCGCCAAGGCGCTGATGCTCAACCCGTTCGCCGCGGTCCTCCAGCAGGCGCGCCACGCGGTCGTCAGCCCGGAGTACGAGACGGCGGCGAGCGCGATCGGCGGCGCGCCGCGGCTGCTGATCCCGCTCGCGATCGTCGCGGGGATCTTCGCGTTCGGCTACGCGGTCTTCCGGAAGGCGGCGCCCCGGCTCGCGGAGGATCTGTGAGGGCGCGGGCGGCGCTCGGGCGGGCGTACGCGCGCGCCTGGGAGCGCGGCCGCCCGCGGTCGGCGCGCGCGACCCCGTGGCTGCCGCCGGAGCCGGCCTCGCGCCGCTACGGGCTCGATCGCGGCGTGCCGATCGACCGGGTCTACATCGAGCGGTTCCTCGAGCGCCATGCGGCGGACCTGCGCGGGCGCGGCGTCGAGATCTACGAGCCGACCTACCTGGAGCGCTTCGGCGCCTGCGAGCGCGTCGACGTGCTCGACGCCGACCCGGACGCCGGGCGCGCCACCATCCGCGGCGACCTCTCGGCCCTGCCGGAGGCGAGCTTCGACTGCTTCGTGCTGACGCAGACGCTCTCGCTCGTCGAGGATCCCGTCGCCGCCCTGCGCGACGCGCACCGGGCGCTGAGGCCCGGCGGCGTCCTGCTCGCGACGGTGCCCGGCATCTCGCAGATCTGGCCGCCGGACGCGTTCCCCGATCTGTGGCGCTTCACCGCGGAGGGCCTGCGGCGCGCGGCGGCGCACGCATTCGCGCAACCGGAGGTCGCCGCGCACGGCAACGTCCGCGCGGCCGCGGCGTTCCTCTACGGCCTCGCCGCGCACGAGCTGGCGCCTGAAGACCTGGCGCGCGACGACGAGGCCTACCCGCTGGTGGTGACCCTGCGGGCCGTGCGTCGCTAGCCTGCGGCGCCGTATGCGACGCCTCGAGAGCCGGCTGCCCGGCCCCATCCTGGTCGAGCCCACGGTGCACGGCGACGCGCGCGGGTTCTTCGTCGAGACCTACCGCCGCGAGTCGTTCCGGTCGGTGGGGATCGACGTCGACTTCGTCCAGCACAACCACTCGCGCTCCTCGCGCGGCGTGCTGCGCGGGATGCACTACCAGATCGGCCTGGCCAAGCACGTCCGCTGCGCCCGCGGCCGGATCCTCGACGTGGTCGTCGACATCCGCCGCTCGTCGCCGCACTTCGGGCAGTGGGAGGCGTTCACGCTCGACGACGAGCGCCACCATCAGCTCTTCGTCCCCGCCGGGTTCGCGCACGGCTTCCTCGTGCTGAGCGAGATCGCCGACGTCGTCTACCTCCAGGACGGCTACTACGACCCCGAGCTCGACCGCGGCATCTCCTACGCCGACCCGGACGTCGCCATCGCCTGGCCGACCGACGTCGAGCTGCTCACGTCGGAGCGCGACCAGCGCCAGCCGCTGCTGCGCGACGTGGAGCCCGAGAAGCTCCCCGAGTAGCTCCTATCCTTCCCCGGGGTGCTTGCTCGCCTGCCGAAGATCTCGCCTCGGGCCTACGCGATCGTCGTGCTGGCGGCGCTGGTCAGCCTCGTCGTCATCGTCTACACCGGCGCCGCCGTCCGGCTGACGGGGTCGGGCCTCGGCTGCCCGTCGTGGCCCGACTGCAACGGCAGCTTCGTCCAGACCGAGCTCGACGCGCACGGGGCGATCGAGTACGGCAACCGGCTCTTCACCGGCGTCGTCAGCGTCACGACGATCCTCGCCTGCCTGGGCGCGTTCCTGCGCAGGCCGTTCCGCGGGGATCTCGCGATCATCGGCGTGCTGCTGCCGCTCGGAGTCGTCGGACAGGCCGTGCTCGGTGGGCTGACCGTCCTCTACGGCCTGGCCCCCGGCTTCGTCATGAGCCACTTCCTGCTCTCCCAGGCGATCATCGCCGCCGCGGTCGCGCTGGCGTGGCGCGCGTGGCACGAGCCGGGCGACCGGCCGCGGGTGGCCGACCGCCTCAGCGTGCTGCCGGTCCGCGCGCTCATGGCCTACGGCGCGCTGGTGCTGTTCGCCGGGACGGTCGCGACCGGCGCCGGCCCGCACGCGGGCGCGTCCGGCACCGGCGAGCTGGTCTCCCGCCTGGACTTCTGGGGCAGCGCGACGATGGTCCGGGCGATCGAGTGGCACGGCCGCATGGGGACCGTCCTCGGCATCGCTGCCGTGGGCGTCTGGATCCTGCTGTGGCGCCGGCGCGCGAACCGTCAGGTCCGACGGGCCATGACCGCCGTCTGCGTTCTGGTGGCGGCGCAGGGCGTCGTCGGCCTGACCCAGTACGAGCTGGGCGTGCCGTCCGAGCTGGTGTGGCTCCACGTCGTGCTCGCCACCGGGCTCTGGCTGGCGCTGCTATGGGCGACCGCCGCCGCCGGCACCCTCGCGCCCGCTCGTTCGCCCGAGGCTCGGCGCGCGGTGGCGGTCGAGCGCGTCGGGGCGTAGCGGCCGACCCGCGGGCCTCCTACGACGGCTGGAGGAGGAGCAGCGCCACGTCGTCGCGCTGGGGCCCGCGCTGGAAGGCCAGGAGCTCCGCGTCGAGCGCGGCGGCGACCTCCTCGACCGGCCGCCCGGCGCAGCCGGCGACGAACGCCCGCAGGCGCCGGCCGCCGAAGCGCCCTTCGGGGCCGCGGGTGTCCGTCACGCCGTCGGTGTAGAGCAGCAGCGTCTCGCCCGTGGCAAGCGTGAGCGTCGTGTCGGTCCAGCTTCCGTCGGGAAACGCGCCGAGCAGGGTGCCGGCCGTCCCCACGGGCTCGGTCACGCCTGCCGCGTCCACGCGCAGCGGCGGCGGATGACCGGCGCACGCCACCGTGATCGTCGCGGCGCCCGGCCGGGCCTCGACCAGCACGCAGACCGCGGTGCAGACCCGCCGCCGCTCGCCGTCCTGGACGAGGACGTCGTTGAGTCGCGCGAGCACGGCGCTCGGCTCGCGCTCGTACAGCGAGGCCGTTCGCGCCGCGTAGCGCGCGACCGCGGTGATCGCCGCCGCGGCCGGGCCCGTGCCGGTGACGTCGCCCATGACGACGAGCCACGACGACGGCTCGCCGGCGACCGGGAACAGATCGTAGAAGTCGCCGCCGACCGTGTCCACGCCGCCGGCCGCGCGGAAGCGCGCCGCGATCGCCAGGTCTGGGATCGACGGCAGCGGCGGTGGCAGCAGCGCGGCCTGGAGCGTGGCGGCGATGGCCGAGCGCTCGCCGTGCTCGCGCGAGTGCTCGAGCGCGATGCCGGCGCGGCGGCCGAGCTCCTCCGCGAGGGCGAGGTCGTCGTCGGTCAGGCGCCGGCCGGACTCGATCGTGCCGAGCGTGATCGTCCCCGTCACGCCGCTCGTCGCGACCATCGGGACCGAGAGGGCCGAGCGCGCGCCGACGGCCCGCAGCTGCTCGAGCTGACGCTCGTCGCGAGCGGCGGCGCGCAGCAGGGCGTCGTCGATCACCGGGTGAAGCTGCGACACCCCCGTCCGCATCACCTCCGGGGGCCCCACCGACAGCGTCGCCGCATCGCGCTCACCGAGCACGAGCTCGGCGATCCGCAGGCGCTCGGGCGAGCGATCCGCGGTCGCGACGCGGCGTAGGACCCCGCGCTCGTCGGGCATGTCGACCGCGCACCAGTCCGCCAGGTCGGGCACCGCCGCCCGGGCGATCTTCTCCAGCGTCTCGGCCGGGTCCAGCGACGCGGACAGCAGCTTGCTCGCCTGCGCGAGGAACGCCTGGGAGAACTCGCGCTGGCGCTGGTCCGTGACGTCCTCGGTCACGTTGACGGTCAGCCGCGGCCTGCCGTCGGGACCGAGCACCGGGGAGGCCTTCGTGAGCCGCCAGCGGCGCTCGCCGGTCTCGCGGTCGAGGATCTGAAGCAGCAGCGGCTCGGGCTCGGCCACGCCCGCCAGCGCCTGGGCGGCGGGGAAGCGCTCGGCCGGCACCGGCGCGCCGCGCTCGTCGCGGACGATCCAGCGCTCGCCCGGCATCGCCGCATGCGTCGCCAGCAGCGCCTCGACGCTCGCGTGGCCGTCGAGCCGCGCGGCGGCCTCGTTGGCGTAGACGACGCGTCCGTCGGCGCCCTGGACCGTGACGGCCTCGGTCAGCGCCTGGAGCACCGTCCGCAGCTCGGACTCCGTCTCGCCGAGCTCCGCGCCCAGCCGCGCGTGGTCGATGGCGAGCCCGGCGCGGCGAGCGAGGTCGCGGGCCGTGTCGAGGTCGGACTCGGAGTACAGGGCGCCGCGCATCCGGATGAGCGACAGGGCCCCGATCGTGCGGCCGCGAGCGGTGAGCGGGACGACGATGCCGGTGCGGTAGGCGATGCGTCGCATGAGCGCGAGGTGCTCGGCCGAGGCCGCCCATCCCGCCATGTCCTCGTCGCGGATCCGGCGCAGCAGCAGCGGCTGCCCGCTGCGCGCCACCCGCGCCACCGGGTGCTCGGATCCGGGCGGCACGCCGTGGGCGTCGCGGATTCGCCGGATGTCGCCCTCGTAGGCGGGGTCCGCGCTCGCGATCGCCGCCGCCCGGAGCCGGTCGTCGGCGCCGATGAGGTCGATGACGACGAGGTCGGCGAGCGCGGGCACGGGCAGGGCGGCGATGGCGTCGAGGCGGTCGAGCGGGTCGCCGCCGGACTCGAAGAGCTCGCCGGCGCGGGCGAGCAGGTCGGCGCGCACGCGCGCCCGCTCGCTGGCCAGGCGGGCGCGGCGCTCGGCCTCCCGGAGGGCGGCGAGGAGCGTGCAGAGCATCGCGCCGCCGAGCACGGTGGCCACCGAGATGACATGGCGCGTCGTCGCCGTGTACTCGTTGGGCGGACCGAGAGCCACGGCGATCGCCACGGCGACGGCGCCCACGAGGGCGGCGCCGCGCCAGCCGGTCGTCGCGGCGGCCAGCAGCGGCCCGAGGACGAGCACCGGGGTCAGCGCGACGTCGGTGCCGAGCACCAGGTCGATCGCGACGACGAGGAGCGTCACCGTGAGCGGCAGGGCCGCCGTTCGCCACGTGACTGTCATCGCGGCGACCCTACCCCGCGGCGGGTGATGTCCGGGGGATGCGTCGCCGGACGCGGCTCGTCGTCGTCGTGCTCGTCATCCGTGGAGATTCATCGGCGCCGTCCAACGGATCCGTGAGAAACCGGTCCCGCCCGCCCCGGCGGCCCCTGAGGGCCGCCGGCTCGGATGGCAACGGTCGCTAGGCGCGGTGAGCGACGGGCGCCGGCTCGAGCGCCACGTCGAGCACCTCGCCGATCGTCATGACCGGGTGGAAGGTCATCTGCTCGCGGACGTCGGCGGGCACGTCGTCGATGTCCTGCCGGTTGCGCTCCGGCAGGATCACGTCGGTCAGGCCGGCCGCGTGGGCCGCCAGGACCTTCTGCTTCAGGCCGCCGATCGGCAGCACGCGGCCCTGGAGCGTGACCTCGCCGGTCATGCCCACCGTGTGGCGCACGGGGCGCCCGGTCAGCAGCGACGTGAGCGCCGTCGTCATGGTGACGCCCGCGCTCGGCCCGTCCTTCGGGATCGCGCCCGCCGGCACGTGCACGTGGAACTCGCGGTCGTCGAAGGCGCGCGCGTCGATGCCGAGCTCCTCGGCGTGGCCGCGGGCGTAGCTCAGCGCGATGCGCGCCGACTCCTTCATCACGTCGCCGAGCTGGCCGGTGAGGGTCAGCGAGCTGCCCTTGCCGTCCATGCTCGTCGCCTCGACGAACAGCACGTCGCCGCCGACGCCGGTCACCGCCAGGCCCGTCGCCACGCCCGGCACCGCGGTGCGGACGGCCGACTCCTGGAAGACCTTCTGGCGCCCGAGCGCGTCGCGGACGACGTCCACGTCGATCTCCACCGGAACGGGGTTGCTCCGCCGGGCATCCGGCCCAGCGTTCTGATCGGGACGGCCTTCGTCCGGCCGGCCGTACCTGCCGGCGGCGATCTTGGTCGCCGTCTTGCGCAGCACGGTTCCCAGCTCGCGCTCGAGGTTGCGGACGCCCGCCTCGCGCGTGTACTCGCGCACCACGAGCTCCAGCACGTCGTCGGAGACCGTCACCTCGTCTTCGAGCAGGCCGTTGCGCTCCCGCTGGCGGGGCCAGAGGTAGTCGCGGGCGATCGCCGTCTTCTCGGCCACGGTGTAGCCGTCGAAGCGGATGACCTCCATGCGGTCCAGCAGCGGGCCGGGGATCGTCTCGGCGACGTTCGCCGTGGCGATGAACAGCACCTCGGACAGGTCGATCTCGACGTCGAGGTAGTGGTCGCGGAACGCGTGGTTCTGAGCCGGGTCGAGCACCTCGAGCAGGGCCGCGCTCGGATCGCCGCGCCAGTCGGCGCCGACCTTGTCGACCTCGTCGAGCATGATCACCGGGTTCATCGTCTTGGCGTCGCGCAGCGCGCGCACCAGGCGCCCCGGCAGGGCGCCGATGTAGGTGCGGCGGTGGCCGCGGATCTCGGCCTCGTCGCGCACGCCGCCGAGCGACATGCGGACGAACTCGCGGCCCGTGGCGCGGGCGATCGACTCGCCGATCGAGGTCTTGCCGGTGCCGGGCGGGCCTATCAGGGTCAGTATCGCGCCCGCATGTGACGTCGTCCGAGGGGCGAGCTCGCGAGCCCCGGAGGACGAAACCCCGAATCGGTCTTCGCGCAGCTTCTTGACCGCCAGGTACTCGACGATGCGGTCCTTGACGTCCTCCAGGCCGGCGTGGTCGGCGTCGAGCACCTCACGGGCGTTGGTCGGGTCGAGGTGCTCCTCTGAGCGTTCGCTCCACGGCACGGCGATCAGCCAGTCGAGGTAGGTGCGGATGGTCTGCGCCTCGCCTGACTGCTCGCCCGAGCGCTCCAGGCGCCCGAGCTCGCGCTCGGCCTGCTCGCGGACCTCGTCCGGCATCCCGGCGTCCTCGATCTTGCCGCGGTACTCGCCGATCACGTCGCCCTCGTCCTCGCCCAGCTCGCGGCGGATCGACTCGAGCTGCTTGCGCAGGAAGTACTCGCGCTGCTGCTTCTGGGCGCCGCCCTCCACGTCCTCGCGGATGCGGCGACGGACCTGGAGCTCGGCGAGGCGCTCGCGCTGCAGCTCCAGGGCGAGCTCGAGGCGCTCGGTGACGTCGGTCGTCTCGAGCAGCCTGACCCGGTCCTGGAACGAGATGTCGGGGGAGTAGCCGGAGGCGTCCGCGAGGGCGCCCGGCTCGGTGATCGCGCGCAGGAACGAGCCGACGCGGCCGTCGTCGCCGCGCATCTCGAGGATCTCGTCGTAGGTGGCGCGCAGCTCGCGCTCGAGCGTGCGCGTGCGCCCGTCGACCGGAGTCTCGTCGGGCACCTCGGTGACCTCGACGCGCAGCTGGCCGCGCTGGTCGGCGGCGGCGGCGCCGGGAATGCCGCGGGAGACGCCTTCGAGCGACGCGCCGCGGACGCCGCCGGGCAGGCGGACGCGATCGGCGACGCGGGCGATGGTGCCGACCGACGCGAAGCTGCCCTCGTGGCGCGGAACCAGGAGCACGCGCTCCTCGTCGCCGACGTCCACCGGCAAGGTCACGTCCATGGTGGGGAAGACGACGGTGTCCTCCAGGGGGACGATGAGAAGCGTGGTGGTCACTTGCGTTGGCCTAACCTTTGAGGTCGTACATCGTTGGCGTCCTCAAGCATAGCGGATGACCTGCGTCTTATCCACTGAGATTTGCCATCAAGCTTAGACTGAGCACAGCATGAGCCCGCGCCAAGCTCGGCTGACCGTCGCCGCAGCCGTCCTCGGGACGATCGTCGTGTTCGTCGACTCGACCGTGGTGAACGTCGCGCTGCCGTCGATCCGCGACGACCTCGGCGGCGGGCTCGCCGGCCAGCAGTGGCTCAACGACGCGTACCTGTTGACGCTGGGCGCGCTCCTGCTGCTCGGCGGGTCGCTCGGCGACCTCCACGGCCGCAAGCGCCTGTTCGTCATCGGGCTCGTCGGCTTCGGGGTGACGTCGCTGCTCTGCGCTGCCGCGCCGACGATCGAGACGCTCATCGTCGGGCGCGGGCTGCAGGGCATCGCGGGCGCGCTGCTGGTGCCCAACACCCTCGGGCTGATCGTCGCCAAGTTCCCGCGCAACGAGCGGGGCGCGGCGATCGGCACCTGGACGGCGTGGACCGGGATCGCGATGGTCGCGGGGCCGCTCGTCGGCGGGTTGATCCTCGACGCCGCCTCCTGGCGCTGGATCTTCGCGATCAACGTCGTGCCGGTCGCCGCCGCGCTGTGGATCGTGCGCCAGGTCGACTCCGAGCACGACGTGCCGACCCCGGGCCGGATCGACTACGTCGGCGCGGCGCTCGGGACGCTCGGCCTCGGTGGGCCGGTCTTCGCGCTCATCGAGCAGCCGCTGCGAGGCTGGGGCGACCCGCTGATCCTGGCGACGCTCCTCGGCGGGCTCGCGCTGCTCGCCGCGTTCGTGGCCTACGAGCGTCGGGCGTCACATCCGATGCTGCCGCTGGAGCTGTTCCGCGAGCGCAACTTCGCCGTCGGCAACGCGGCGACGCTCGCCGTCTACGGCGGACTGGGCGCCGCGCCGTTCTTCCTCGTGATCTTCCTCCAGCAGGTGTCCGGCTACAGCGCCCTGGAGGCGGGGCTGGCGATGCTGCCCGTGACGCTGCTGATGTTCGCGCTCTCCAAGCGCTTCGGGGCGCTCGCGGACCGCGTCGGGCCGCGCGTCTTCATGGCGACCGGCCCGCTGATCGGCGGGGCGGGATTCGCGCTGCTCGCGCGCATGGACGCCTCGGGCGACTACCTCGCCGACGTGCTGCCGGGCGTGCTCGTCTTCGGGCTGGGGCTGTCGCTCACGGTGGCGCCGCTGACCGCGACCGTGCTCGGCGGCGTGGAGGAGCGCCACGCGGGGATGGCCTCGGCGATCAACAACGCCGTCGCCCGGATCGGCGGCCTGCTGGCGGTGGCCGCGGTCGGCGCGGTGGTGAGCGCGGCGTTCGCGGCGTCGCTCGAGGATCGCGTCGCGGGGCTCGACCTGCCCCCTGAGGCGCAGGCGTTCGCGGAGGAGGCGGAGAGCCGCGCGCTGACGACCACCGCGCCCGCCTCGCTGGGGTCCTCGCGCGCCGCGGTCGCCGAGGCGCTCGACGACAGCTCGGTGGAGGCGTTCCGGCTGGCGATGCTCATCACCGGCGGCCTCGTCGCGCTGGGCGGCGTGCTGTCGGCCGTGGGGATCCGGAACCCGCGCCGCGAGGTCCACTGCGCCGACTGCGAGCCGGGCCCGTCGGTCACCGCGATCGCCCCGCCCGCCGAGCGCCAGCCCGCGTAGCGCGTCACTAGTCTCAGCCGCATGGACGTTCCCGAGATCGGCGCGACCCTGCGCTCGTTCGTCTCGCGCAGCGGCGCGCTGGAGGCGGCCGCCGTCGTCGAGGAGGGCGTCGTGCGCTGCGACGGCTCCGGCGCGGTCACGCTCGAGCGCGACGAGGAGATCGGTCCCGAGCCTCTGGATTGGCGCGGCGCGCGGGCGGCCGAGCTCGGCTTCGAGCCCAAGCGCCTCCCGCCGTTCGAGGCCGACGTCGAGACCGGAGAGGTCACCGGGCCGCTCGGCGGCCTGGAGCACGTCGCGCTCGGCGCCCTCGCCGTCGCCCGCGCGATCGGCGGCGTCGCCGTGACGTGGGTGCCGACGACCGACGAGACCGAATTGGTGGTCTCCGCCCGTGAGGGCGAGGGGGTCGTCATCGTGGTGGGCGAGGAGTACTACGAGATGGACGAGAGCTGGCCGCCCGAGCGGCCAGCCCCCTGACCCACGTTGGGGTGATCGCCGGTCAGGCCGCTTCGTCGCGGCCTCCGGCACCCCGTCAGCGCAGGAAGTTGCGCGCGCCCTTCTTGAACGCGTTGTAGCCCGGACGGGCGCTGCCGTCAGCGTTCACGAGCCCCGCGTCGAAGCGCTCCTCGCAGTCGTTGCCCCAGTACGCGTACGCGTACAGGCGCTGGACGTAGGACCGCTGCTTCTTGGCCGAGCGGAACATGTACTTGATGCGGTTCGCCGCGCGCTTCTCGTTGCACTTCCACGCGCCGCCGAACTCGACCAGGCCGCCGGTCTCCGTCAGCCAGAACTTCGCGTTGCGGTTGTTCTTCGACGAGCGGACGGTCTTGACGATGGCCTGCGTGCCGCTCATGCGCTTGCGGTTGACGTCGGAGTAGTTGTGGATCCCGACGAGCTTGGCGCGGTTGCGCCACTTCCGGCCGAGCGACCTGTACCAGTCGTCGATGTAGCGCTCCACGCCGCGCTGGTCGAGCACGTCGAGGCCGACGATCGTGCAGCCCTTGCACATGCCGTACATCGCCTTGTAGTACTGCGCGGCGCGCTTGGGCGACTTGTAGGTCGGCTGCGAGTCGTGGTTGGCCTCGTTCCAGACGCCCCACACCTTGACGCCCATCCCCCGGTAGCGGTCGACGAGCGCACCGACCTTGCGCTTGTACTGCTTGACCGACGGCAGCTTGCCGCGCTTGCGGCGCAGGTCGTGCGTCGAGGGCGTCATGAAGACCTCGACGCCGTGCTGCTTGGCGAGGTCGACGAAGATGTCGGCCTGCTGGAGCTGGTAGTCGTCGTCGATCGCGTTCCACTTGACGAAGTAGCGCGTGCGCTTGATGTTCAGGTCGTGGAACTTGTCCTGATCGAACATCGTGTAGCTCTGGTCGGCCAGTCCGACGCGGATCGGCACCTTGGCCGCGCTCGCGGCAGAAGCGGGCAGCAGCGCGAGCATGAGCGCCGCCACGGCGCCGAGCAGGATCGTTCTGATGGTGGGCATGTCCACCCGAACCGGCTTCGCCGCGGAGAGTTGCGGTCTGTGTGCTCCGGTCACACAACGCTCACAATCCGACGGGATGGCGGGCCGTGTAGCCGGCCGGCGAGCGGTGCTCGCTCTGCCAGCGCCCGGCGGCGTTGCCCGACGTGTCGTAGCGGCGCCCGTCGATGACCATGTAGGCGTGCCCGGGGTTCGCGTAGATCGTGATCCAGCGGCCTCGGCCGGGGGCGCCGTACGTCATCAGGCGGGTCGAGTCGCGCGGCGCGCTCAGCAGGCCGGCGTGGTGCAGCACGTAGGAGACGGTGCCCGAGCAGTCGTAGCCGGTGTCGTCGAAGCTGCGGTGCCCGCCGCCGTACTTGTAGGGCAGCGAGTCGATCCTGTTCGCCGCCGCGATCGCGCGGACGATGGCGGCCGGGCGGCCGGACGCGCCGCGCGTCGACGCCCCGCCGCGCTTGGCCTTCAGCACCGGCCGGTCGCCGGCCAGGCCGAGCGCGCTCCACGTCGCCGGACCGACGACCCCGTCCGCGGTGAGCCCCTGCGAGGCCTGGAAGCGCTTGACCGCCGCCTTCGTCTGCGGACCGAAGACGCCGTCGGCCGACAGCCCCAGCTTGCGCTGAAGCGTCGTGACCGCGCCGCCGCGCGACGCCGTCGACGGGGACGAGGCGCTGCGCCGGGCCGCGCCACGGCTGCGCAGCGCCGCTCGCGTCGCCGGCCCGGCGATGCCGTCCGCCGTCAGCCCGCGGGAGCGCTGGAAGCGCTTGACCGCCTTCGCGGTCGCCGGGCCGAACACGCCGTCGGAGGGGAGCCCGAGCGAGCGCTGCAGCGAGGCGACCGCCTTGCCCCGGTCGCCGCGCTCGACCGTGCGCGCGGCCTGGGCGGCGGGCGCCGACGCGGCAAGGGCGGCGCAGATCGCGACGAGGGTCGCGCGGGCGGGACGGATGATCTTCGGCTCCTTCGCGATTCCGGTTGGCGGCCTGCGGGGTTAGCTGTCGGGCTCGCGCGCGTCGTGCGCGCTACGCCGTGCTCTGACGGCGATTCGCCCCTGCGACCTCGGGGTCGCCACGGGTCCCCCGCTCGCCGCCGTCCGGTGGAGGCGGCGATTCGGCGGCCGTCACCGTAGCGCCGCGTTTTCCTGCTACCTGCAAGGTTCCTTGCAAGGGTCGGGGCGCAACGGACCGTGTCGCGAAGAGGACCGCATCGGGCGACCGCGAAGCGTGTTTGGGTCGCCATGCGGAAGATCCTCCTTGCCCTGCTCGCCCTCCTCGTCGCCGCGCCGGCCGCCGCGGCGCAGTCCGAGGGCGACCCGTTCTCCGGACACGGCATGTGGATCTGGCAGGTCCCGCGGGCCGCGGGCGGCGACCCGGACGCGATAGCCCAGCAGGCGCTGGCCGCCGGGATCGACACGCTCATCATCAAGGGCGCCCACGGGCGCACGCCGTGGAGCCAGTTCTCCCCGGAGCTCGTGACCGCGCTGAAGGCGCACGGGCTGACGGTCTGCGCCTACCAGCGCATGGAGAGCCGCCACGCCAAGCAGCAGGCGCGGGCGGGCGCGGTGGCGGTGCAGGCGGGCGCCGACTGCTTCGTCATCGACGCGGAGTCCGAGATCGAGGGCCGCTACAAGCAGGCGCGGCGCTACGTCAAGGTGCTGCGCCGGTTGATCGGCCCCGACTTCCCGCTCGGCTTCACGAGCTTCCCGTACGTGGACCTGCACCCGCTACTGCCGTACTCCGTCTTCCTCGGCGAGGGCGCGGCCACGGTCAACCTGCCGCAGATCTACTGGAAGGACATCGGGGACAAGCCCGCGACCTCGTTCGCGCGCACGGTGGCGGTCAACAGCGTCTACGGCCGGCCGCTGGCGCCGATCGGGCAGCTCTACGAGGCGCCGTCGCGGTCGGACCTGCTGGCCTTCCGCCAGCTCGCGCTCGCCTACGGGACGCACGGCACGAGCTGGTGGAGCTGGGACAGCGCCGCCGGCTCCGGCTGGGCCGCCGTCGCGCGCAGCGTGACGCCCCCGGCGCTGCCCGCCGCGCAGCCCACCTACCCGACGGTCCGGCCGGGCGCGCGCAGCGACTACGTCGTCTGGGCCAAGGACCACCTGCGGGCGCTGGGCCTGCGCGTCACGCGCGACACCCGCTTCGACGCGACGACCGCGGAGGCGGTGCGCGTCCTCCAGGCGCAGCGGGGGCTCCCGGTGACCGGCGCGCTCGACCCCGTCACCTGGGAGGCGCTGCTGGCAGACTGACGGGCCATGTCGCTCCGCCACCGCCGGGTCGCCCTGCTGGCGGCCCTCGCGCTCCTCGTCCCCGCGGCGCCCGCCGCCGCGTCCAACCCCTGGCTCCAGCAGCGGTTCCTGAGCTTCACGCACCAGGGCGGCGAGCGCGAGCTGCCCTCGGCGACGATGTACGCGTTCAAGAAGTCGATGGCGGCGGGCGCGGACGCGATCGAGGTCGACGTCGGCTACACCGCCGACGGGCGCCTCGTGGTGCTCCACGACAACCGGCTGGACCGCACCACGAACGGCACCGGCAGCGTCAACGACCTCACGCTCGCCGAGGTCCAGGCGCTCGACGCCGCCCACTGGTTCGTCCCCGGGCGCAACGCGGTGCACGGCCTGCCGGCCGAGAGCTACCCGCTGCGGGGCGTGCGCACGGGCGAGCGGCGGCCCCCGAAGGGCTTCACGCGCGACGACTTCCGGGTGCCGACGCTCGAGGAGGTCATGAGGGCGTTCCCGGACACGCCGATCAACATCGAGATCAAGGGCCGCGACGGCGCCGACGACGCCGTCTTCCTCCGCGGCGCCGACCTGCTGGCGCAGGAGCTGAACCGCAGCGGGCGCACGGACGTGATCGTCGCCTCGTTTCACCAGCGCGCGATCGATCGGTTCCACGCGGCGGCGCCCCGGATCGGGGTGGCGCCGGGCATCGACGGCATGGCGAGCTTCCTGCTGGCCAACGGGTCGCCCGGCGAGGGCGTGGTGGCGTTCCAGGTGCCGATCACGTTCGACCTCGCCGGCCGGACGCTGACGATCGCCTCGCCCGACACGATCCGCCGCGCGCACGAGGCCGGCTACGCCGTTCACGTCTGGCTCAGCAACGACACCGAGGACCGCGCCACCAACGAGCGTCTGCTGGACATGTGCGTGGACGGGATCATGGCCGCGGCGCCGCAGGCGCTCGAGCGGGTGCTCGTCGAGCGCGACGTCGGCCGGCCGGGCTCCGGCGGCTACGACCCGTGCGGGACGAAGGTCGCCGCGCGGAGCGCGCGC
>JANJUA010000370.1 GCA_024710825.1 Solirubrobacteraceae bacterium | reverse complement strand
GCCGACGTCCTTGGCGACGCGGGTGACCTCGGCGGCGAACGACGAGAGCTGGTCGACCATCGTGTTGATCGTGTCCTTGAGCTCCGCCACCTCGCCGCGCGCCTCGACGCTGACCTTCTGGTCCAGGTCGCCGTTGGCGACGGCCGTCGTGACCTGGGCGATCTGGCGCACCTGGTCGGTGAGGTTCGACGCCATGAGGTTCACCGAGTCCGTCAGGTCCCGCCAGGTGCCCGAGACGCCCCTGACCTCGGCCTGGCCGCCGAGCTTGCCCTCGGTGCCGACCTCGCGGGCCACGCGCGTGACCTCGTCGGCGAAGCCCGAGAGCTGGTCGACCATCGTGTTGACGGTCGTGCCGATGCGGGCGAACTCGCCCTTGACGGGCTGGCCCTCGATCGTCAGCGCCACCTTCTGGTCGAGATCGCCGTCGGCGACGGCGGCGATCACGCGCGCGACCTCCGTCGTGGGGCGCACGAGATCGTCGATGAGCGAGTTGACCGCCTCCACGTTGTCGGCCCACGCGCCGGCGACCGGGCCGAGCGAGGCGCGCTCGTGCATGCGGCCCTCGCGGCCGATGACGCGGCTGACGCGCTTGAGCTCGCGCGCCTGCCGCGCGTTGACCTCCAGGAGGTCGTTGACGCGCGCCTGGAGCTCGCCGATCTGGTCACGGCGGCGTGCGCGCAGACGCTGGGTGAAGTCACCCTCGGTGGCCGCGACGAGCGACGCGATCACCTGCTCGATGGCGCGCTCGTCGGCGCTGAGCGCGCGATCCTCGACCCTCCCCGGCTCGGCCGGGCCCTGCCTGCGCGTACGCGTCGCCATCTACTCGTCTCCGCTCGAGGGGCGTGCCGGCCAAGAGCCTACTTCGACGCCAGCGGGATTGTGCCTACGCCTCGGCGGTCGCATCCTCGGCGCGAGCGGGCGCCCGTTCGCCCTGCCGGGTGACGAAGATGTCGACACGTCCCTGGGTGACCCGGAGGGTGTCCGGGCCGGGGCGCGTGCCTTCGACGAACGCGTCACGGAACAGCGCGACGGCGATGCCGGTGCGCGAGACGACGAACAGCGCCCCGTCCATCCCCGCCGAGTCGATCTCCTCGAGCCGCCCCTCCATGACGCTGTGGTCGGGCTCGAGGACGACGACGACCGGCTGGCGCTGCCAGCCGCGGAGGATCTCGACGCAGTCGTCGAAGGTCACGCCGGTAGTTTGCACGTCATGGCAGACCTGAGCTTCGTCGAGGTGCTGAGCGCCATGCAGGGCTCGATCGGCGGCCCCGTCGACGTGCTCGTGTGCTCCGGCCAGGGCCGCCCGCGCGGGGCCACCGCGATGCTGACCGGCACCCTGAGCGCGGGCCCGGGCGCCCGGGAGGTCTTCGGCGAGCAGGCGCCGGAGGGAGCCGTCGTGTTCGTCTGCGGCAGCGACGCGGGCGTCACGGGCTACGTCGTCCTCGACCCGGACTCCTTCGAGCGGGCGTTCTGGACGGAGGCCGGCGCGCTCACGATCGCCCAGGGCGGCGTGGTGTTCGTCGTGCGCGCCGACGGTATCGGCTGACGCGCGGATCTCAGCCGCTCGCGCAGGCGCTGGGCAGGGTGACCTTCGTGGGGCGGTGGCTGAACCTGTGCAGCTCGAACCACTCGTCGAGCTCCGGGTCGTAGAGGTTCTGGACGCCGAAGTGCAGCACCTTGCGGATCGTGGCGCGATTCCCGGTGTCCACGTAGATGTCGGCGAGCGCGAGCGGCACCCTGACGAGGTTTCCCGGCGGCAGCGCCGGGAGCACTCCGGTGACCCGCCAGTGGTTCACGCGTCGCCGTCGCTCGCCCCGCAGCACCTCCCGGCCGACGAAGCTCGATCGCGCCAGCCACGCGTTCAGCGTGCGGCGGCTGAAGTCGCCCGGTATCGGGCCGCACGGCACGGCCTGCACCACGCCCGGCCAGCGGTGGGTGACGGTGTAGAGCCGCTTGGCCTCGCCCGGCTCCCCGTAGATGAGGTTGACGAACCAGATCGGATGAGCGGGACCGCCGGCGACCATCTTGCTGTTGCCGTCGCTTCCGTGGTACTTGAACGGGACGTCGATGCCGAGGTCGGGCACCAGGTAGCGGCCCTTCGCGGTGAAGCTCCTGGGGATGCGAGGAGGCCGCGGAGCCGAGCGGGCGCGGGCGGGAGAGCGCGCGCGGTCGAGTCGAGCCGCACCGCGATCGCGGTAGGGCCCGCCGGAGTCGTGGAACTTCTGGATGCGGTCGTTGCCGCTGTCGCCGACGTAGACGTTGCCCGATCCATCGGCCGCGATCCCCTGCGGGTTGCGGAACCGGCCGTCGCCCGTGCCGCGTCCGCCCCAGCTCGTCAGCAGCCTGCCACGGGCGTCGTACTTCCGTATCTCGTTGGTGCCGACCACGTAGACGTCGCCCTTCGGGCTCGTCGCGACGCCCAGCGGGTAGTCGGGCGCCCCGCCGGCCGAGCCGCGGCTGACCCACCGGCGCAGGTACCTGCCGTTCGCGTCGAACTTCTGGATGCGGCCGTTGCCGCTGTCGGCCACGTAGACGTGGCCGTCGGAGTCCGTCGCGATGAAGGAGGGCGAGCGGAACCGGCCCTTGCCCGAGCCGAACGATCCCCACTGACCGAGGAAGTCGCCCTCCGGGCCGAACCGCTGGATCCGGCTGTTGCCGTAGTCGACGACGTACACCCGCCCGCGATCGTCGGTGGCGACGCCCCACGGCGCGGCGAACTGGCCCTCGCCCGAGCCCGGCGCTCCCCACTCGCCCAGGAGCGCGCCGTCGGGCCCGAACCGCTGGATGCGGTTCAGCGCGGAGTCGGCCACGTACACGGTTCCGGACGGCCCGACCGCGATCCCCGCCGGGGCGGGCGACTGCCCCTCCCCGGCCCAGGGGATGTCCCATCGGAGCAGGAAGCCGCCGGTCGCGCCGAACGCCTGCACGTTCGGCGCCCGACGCTCGAGGTCGTCGCTGACGAAGACCGTTCCCGAAGCGGTCGCGGCCAGAGCCGCCGGACCGCCGAACCGGCCCTCCCCCGCGCCCCACTGCGTCACGTACGTGACGGACGCCGTCGCGACCTCCGCCG
>JANJUA010000358.1 GCA_024710825.1 Solirubrobacteraceae bacterium | reverse complement strand
GGGGAGCTGGGCCGGGCGGCGGCGGCCGAAACGGGCCATGCCGCGCCGGCCGCGAGCGTCCCCGCGCTCGCCGAGGCGCCCGGCGCGATCAGCTACACCGCCCTGACCGCCCACCGTCGCTGTGTATACCGCTTCTACGCGCAGCGCGTGCTGGGGCTGCCCGAGCAGGAGCCGCCGCCCGGCTCGGCGGCGGAGCGTCCGGGCGCCGTCGTCGAGCCCGGCGGGCTCGACGCCCGCGTCCGCGGCGTGGTCGTCCACGCCCTGCTGGAGGAGCTCGACCTCGCCGCCCCCGCGGCCCCCCGTCCCGACCGCATCCGCGCGCTCGCGCAGGCCGAGAGCGCGGCCGCGGACGAGCACGACGTGGAAGCCGTCCAGCGCCTCGTCGCGGCGTTCTCCGCGAGCCCCACGGGCCGCCGCCTAGCCGCCGCCCGGCGTGTGCGCCGCGAGCACGAGATCGCCTTCGAGCTGCGCCCCGGCGCGGGCCCGCTGCTCGTCGGGGTCATCGACGCCCTCGGGGTCGAGGACGACGGCACCTGGCTCGTCGTGGACTTCAAGACCGATCGCCTCGAGGATCCCGGCGCCCATCTCGAGCCGCTCGTCGAGCGCGACTACGGCATCCAGCGCCGCCTCTACGCGCTCGCGGCGCTCAGGGCGGGGGCGCCCTGCGTGGAGGTCGTCCACCTCTATCTCCAGGACGCGCACCGCGCGCCGTCCGCGACGTTCACCGCCGCCGACGAGCCCGCGCTCACCGCGGAGCTCGAACGCCTCGCCGGCCCGCTCGCCCGCGGCGAGTACCCGCTCACCGAGGACCCCCACGTGGAGCTGTGCGGAACCTGCCCGGCCCGCGGCAACCTGTGCCCCTACCCGCCCGAGCTGACCGACCGGCCGCGATCCGCCCCGCCCCAGGACGGGTAAGAGCCGCGGCGTGGGGCCCACCACGCCGTCACAGTCCGAGGAGACCCAGGCCCAGCGCCTCAACCGCCAGCTCGGCGAGCTGCTGCAGGAGCTGCGCGTCGCCATGCCCGGCGTGCAGCTCCTGTTCGCGTTCCTGCTGACCGTCCCGTTCAACCAGCGCTTCGACGAGGTCAACGCGTTTCAGACGAACCTCTACCTCGCGACGCTCATCTGCTCCGCGCTCGCGTCGGCGCTGTTCATCGCGCCCACCGCCTACCACCGGATCATGTTCGAGCAGCGCGACAAGCCGAAGCTGATCCGCACCGCCTCGCGCCTGGCGATCGCCGGCCTCGTCGCGCTCGCGCTGGCGATGACCGGCGCCGTGCTGCTCGTCACCGACTTCCTGTTCCGGCCGCCGACCCCGCTGATCGTGACCGTCGCCCTGGCGGCGGTCTTCGCCTGGCTGTGGTTCGGCATGGCCGTCTCCCGCCGCCTACTCGGAAAGCGATCGCATTGACCAAGCCCGCCGCCATCCTCGACATCGACGGCACCCTCGTCGACACCAACTACCAGCACGCGGTCGCCTGGTACATGGCGTTCCGCCAGTACGACGTGCGTCTGCCCGTCTACCGCATCCACCGCCACATCGGGATGGGCGGCGACCAGCTCGTGGCGGCGCTCGCCGGCGACGACGTCGAGGAGGAGCTCGGCGACGACATCCGCTCGGCGGAGAAGGCGCTGTACCTGTCGATGATCCAGATGACCGCCCCGCTGGAGGGCGCGCGCGAGCTGATCGCCGACTTCAAGCGCGACGGACGCCGGGTGGTGCTGGCCTCCTCGGCGAAGCGGCAGGAGGTCGAGCACTACCTGGACCTGCTCGACGCCCGCGAGCTGGCCGACGGCTGGACGACCTCCGCGGACGTCGAGGCGACCAAGCCCCAGCCCGACCTCGTGCTCGCCGCGCTGGAGAAGCTCGGCACCGACCGGGCGGTGATGGTCGGCGACACGCCGTGGGACGTGCGCGCCGCGCAGGGCGCGGGCATCGAGACGGTCGCCGTCCTGACGGGCGGCTTCTCCGAGGAGGAGCTGCGCGACGCCGGGGCCGCCGCCGTCTTCGACTCGATCGTCGCCCTGCGCCGAGGCGTCGGCGCGACGCCGCTCGGGTAGGTCCGGTCCATGACGCGCCTGGAAGTCCCGAACCCGTCGCAGCCCGCCGAGGTGCCGCCGCCGGCCGAGCCGGTCACGCCCGCCGTACCCGGCGAGCCGGTCACCCCCGCGGTGCCGAGCGAGCCCGCGACGCCCGCCGACCCCACCCCGCCGGAGGCCCCGGAGCAGCCCGAGCCGTCGCCGGTCCCGACGGAGCCCGACCCGGCTCCGGCAGAGGAGTAGCGGCCGTGCGGGCGATGTTCGCGCTGTACGCGATCACCATCTTCGCCGGCCTCGCCTACTTCATCGTCATCGGCCTCACCCACCACTGATGCGACGGTTCTGGCGCTGGAACTCCCTGGCGATCGTCTTCTTCGTCCTGTTCGCCGCCGCGCTGGCCGCCGACGCGTTCGCGGGCTGGAAGGCGTTCAACAACGACGCGGTCGTCCATCACCAGGAGACGATCGGCTTTCTCCGCTACCTGTCCACGTCCGCGTTCGGCCGCAACGTCCTGGAGAACTGGCAGTCCGAGTACCTCCAGTTCACGCTCTACATCCTGCTCACGGTGTGGCTGATCCAGAAGGGCTCCAACGAGTCCAAGGAGCCCGAGGACGTCGGCATCGAGAGCGACGAGCAGCAGAAGGTCGGCCGCCACGCCCGGCCGGACTCGCCGTGGCCCGCCCGCGCCTCCGGCCTGCCGCGCGCGCTGTACTCGAACTCGCTGGTGATCGTCATGGCCGTGATCTGGATCGGCTCCTGGTTCGGGCAGTCGGTCACGGGTCGGAGCGCGTACAACGCCGACCAGCTCGCCCACGGCCAGGCGGCGCTCGGCTGGTGGCAGTACGTCGGCACCGCCGAGTTCTGGGAGGAGACGCTGCAGAACTGGCAGTCGGAGTTCCTCGCCGTCGGCACGATGGTCGTCTTCTCCATCTACCTCCGCCAGCGGGGCTCCCCGGAGTCCAAGCCGGTCGGAGCCCCGCACACGGAGACGGCGAGCGAGGGCTAGGCCCTGCCCTCCGCCTCGTACTCGCGCAGGAAGCCCTCGAACAGGCGGCGGTGGCCCTCCTCGTCGCGCAGGATCGCGATGACCATGTCGTTGGTCACCGGGTCGACCTCCTCGGTCGCCTCGATGATCTGGTTGTAGTAGTCGATCGCGCCCGACTCCGCCTCGATGACTCCCTTGACGACGTGGACGATGTCGGTCTGCTGCTTGGGCGGCTGCAGGTAGGTGTGCTCGGCGGTGAACTCCAACGATCCGGGCACGACCCCGTAGAGCTCCTTGATCCTGGTCGCGAACTGCTGCGCGTGGCCGAGCTCCTCCTGGATGTCGCCTCGCAGCGACTCGATGATCTCCTGCGCCCGCACGCCGTCGGGGTTCGTGGAGTTGGCGACGTAGCTCATCACCGTCTCCATCTCCATCCAGTACGCCTTCTTCAGCATCTCGACGATCCGCTCGCGGTCGGCGGACTTGTCGGGAGCGAGGATGCCGTGCTGCGCGCTGCTGACTGCCATGAGGACTCCTTGTTGTCGCCGGCGTCTGGTGGGTAATCCCCCGTGGGGACGTTCTCGATGCACACAGGAGGGACCGACATGGCCCGCGAGCTCGACGGCAGGACCATCGCGATGCTGATCGCCAACGAGGGGGTCGAGCAGGTGGAGCTGACCGAGCCCCGCAAGGCGCTCGAGGAGGCCGGCGCGACCGTGCACCTGATCGCGCCCGAGGCGGGCGAGGCGCAGGCGTTCGACCACCTCGACAAGGCCGACAGGTTCCCGGTCGACCGGGCGGTGGACGACGTCGGCGCCGACGACTACGACGGCCTGGTGCTGCCCGGCGGCGTGGCGAACCCCGACAACCTGCGGATGCACCCGGAGGCGGTGGCGTTCGTCGCCGCGTTCGTCAACGCGGGCAAGCCGATCGCCGCGATCTGCCACGCGCCGTGGACGCTGATCCAGGCCGGCGCCGTCCGGGGCCGGACGCTGACGTCGTGGCCGTCGCTGCAGACCGACCTGCGCAACGCGGGCGCGACGTGGGTCGACGAGCGCTGCGTGGTGGACTCGACCGCACCCACCCTCGTCACCAGCCGGGGCCCGGACGACCTGCCCGCGTTCAACGCGAAGATGGTCGAGCAGATGGCCGAGGGCGCCCGCGAGGCTCACGTGCGCGCCGAGCCGGCCCGCTTCGAGAAGAGCGCGATCCTCTCGCAGTGATCG